>NZ_CP037920.1:6387299-6687299 GCF_007748195.1 Gimesia aquarii | reverse complement strand
ATGAAGCTGACAAACGAGTTTTAATGATGTTTTCGATTTTTAAATTGCTAATAGCCAGCCTTAATCGTTCTGCTTTTTTGACGGCATGTTCCAGATCGGTTTCAGGACAAAGAATGACAAATTCTTCTCCACCGTAACGGCCTACCAGTTCCCCCGAATAAGTTTCATGCTGAAATAAACGTGCCAGTTCGATCAGAACATCATCGCCAATAGAATGCCCGTAAGTATCATTGATATTTTTGAAGTGATCAGCATCAATGAACATGATACTTAAAGGGGGTGAATTTTGCTCTTTGTTAATTCTGGCCAGCATAATTGCCAGTTGAGTTTCCAATTCACCTCGATTGGCAACCGAAGTCAACGCGTCCATGCTGGCTGCTAATTTTAAATCGCTGAATTCTTGTGGTCGCTTTAAACCGCGAGATAGATCTCTATAGATTTCCGCAACACCAACCAGATGTCCCTCATCATTGAACATGGGGACCGATTGAACTTCAATATTAATTAAACGCCCACCAGGACGTTCCAGCATATATTCTGTGGTCATCGGTTTTCCATTGGCGATGACTCGATTCATTGAACATTCAGCTGTTGTCAGGCTCGTACCTTCTTTATTTGTTAATGGCAGGCTATTACTGGTCCAAGTCTCACCTAAAACATCTGTTGCATGGATGTCAGCCAGTTTTTCCAGTCCCGGGCTGAATATCACAAACTGAAGATCAGAATTGACGATATAAACCCCATCATACAGACTCTCAATCTGAAACAAATATGAGAAGATATTACTAATCAGATTTGCTTCCTGAGCTTCCTTCTCGCTGAATGGCTTGGGTTGATAGAGTCGATTGACTTCCAGCAATGCATCGTGGAAAACTTCTTTCTCGTTCTGTTCCCAGCGCGACAGCGCACAAACAATGTTGCCGTCAAATTGTGTTCCCGCCGATTCCATTAAAATCGACATAATTTCATTATGTTTTTTGCCAGATCGATAAACCTGATCTGTTGCCAGAGAATCGTAGGCATCGGCAATCGCCAGAATACGTGCTCCCTGATGGACATCGCTACCAATATATTGATAGCCATTTGTTGCGCCGCTGAAGTGATAGCGAGTTTGCGATAAGATCGTCAAAACTTCATGGTCAGTACGGCAGGCTTGTAGGACGTCCAGGCCGATGTTGTGGTAATGTGACATTAGTTCAATTTCATCTGATGTCAGTTTACCAGGCTTAAAGAGAATGTGATCGGGGACACCAATTTTTCCGATGTCGTGTACCAGCGCTGCGATTTCCAGCCGTTTCAGATGAATTCCTTCCCAGCCTAAATTCGTTGCAATTCCTTTTGCCAGAAAAGCAACACGGCGGGAGTGACATAATGTGGCAGCATCGCGCGCCTGCAGAGCCGTCAATAATTTTCTCAGGTGTTTTCGAGAAATGACCTGATCGACATCATCTGATTCGTTGCCTTCCAGTGAAAATTCTTCATATTCCTCTGAAAGTGCAAGGAGTTGCTTCAGAATCTGAGAAGAGTCCATATTATAGCTACCATGCACAGAATTCTGCTGCTGCACAGTGTTACTATTTGCTATGAGAGGACTATTCATCTTGCGACCTTAATGTGGGAATAAAAAGCGATCTGAGTCCTGTTGAGATGTATTTCAAACTGACTAGATATCTATTTTGTATCCCTAAAATCATCTTATTTATCGCAATGTCTTTGTCTGAAAACTGTTCTGTTTTAGTACACCGCAGTGAGCAATCGAACTTGTGTATTAATAATCTTAGTGTCAAAACAAAAGACAATGTAATTTGGAGTATTTTCTATACGTTAATGCGTTCTCGTGTTGAGATTCGAACACAATGCATGCATCAATGCAGAGGGACTATGCTTAAAGGTAGGTCGCGGACGCAGGATGTCAAACGGATGCAATGCAGGGGACTACTGGAGTTGCTGACGAAAATAACTATTAAATCATTTGAAATGTTCTTCATATGATCAGCAATAATCACTATGGAAGCTATGGTGCCGAATATACTGATTTTGCTACTTTCAATGAGTTGCCTAGAAAGCTGTTAGATTCAGATCAAAATGGCTGAAATCAATATCAATGGAAAGATCATTTGTTGTATTTCCGACTAATATTTTGACCCTTCAAAATTAAATGTCAAAATAACGTTTGGATTTTTCGCAGAACCCAATTTCCGCATTAAGTCCAATTGTCTAAAATAGCGACAGTGAGCGTTCACGATCAGCTTATTGGAGATGTAATTTCTTCAGTCTGGTTGGATTTAACATTATCTTGCAATCGTTAGTCAAATGAATGAATTACAGAGTCCTGGTAAGGAAACCAGGCCTAAGCAGGCATTGATTGTTGGCGGTGGTTTTGCCGGCTTAAATGCGGCATTGCAATTGGGAAATGTCACGGGAGTGGAAGTCACTCTCGTTGATCGTCACAACTACCATTTATTTCAGCCGCTTTTGTATCAGGTGGCGATGGCAGGCTTGAGTCCTGCTGATATCGCAGCGCCAATTCGAAGTTTGCTTTCGGCTTATCAAAATATAAGTGTCTTACTGGGAGAGGCACAATCCGTGGATCTTGCCGGGCAAAAAGTCCAGTTTGATTTTGGAGAGCTGAACTTTGATTATCTGGTTCTTGCTTGCGGTGCGACGCACAGTTACTTTGGCCATAATGAGTGGGAAAAGTATGCACCAGGATTGAAAACCGTAGCGCATGCAACAGAAATTCGTAAGCGCGTACTTTCTGCATTTGAGCATGCAGAACGGATTACAGATCCTGATGAGCAAAAGAAGTATCTTACCTATGTCATTGTTGGCGGAGGTCCTACCGGAGTGGAATTGGCTGGTGCAATCGGAGAGATGAGCCGCTTTACACTTTCCAGAGATTTTCGTCGGATCAATCCCAGCCATACACGAGTCATTTTGGTCGAAGCCGGTCCTCGCATTTTGCCGATGTTTTCCGAGCAGCAGTCAAACCGGGCGGCTCGCGATCTGGAGAATCTGGGAGTCCAAATCTGGACTTCGTCCGTTGTGACAAATATCAATGAAGAAGGTGTTGAACTGGGTGAAGAACGAATCAATGCCGCCACTGTTCTCTGGGCAGCTGGCGTGGAAGCTTCTGAATTGGGTAAGTCGGGGGGCATGCCAGTTGATAACCGCGGACGTGTGGTTGTGGAACCCGATTTGAGTATACAGGATCATCCCAATGTCTTTGTTGCCGGTGATCAATCCAGCTTCACACATCAGACAGGAAACACTTTACCGGGAACAGCACCAGTGGCACTTCAACAGGGAACGTTTATCGGGAAAACAATTCGCGAGGAACTTACGGGAAAGCCACGAAGTAAATTCCGCTTTCATGATAAAGGGCAGATGGCGACTATCGGTCGCAGTCGAGCGATTGTGGAGCTGGGACGATTTAAAATTTCTGGATTTATTGCTTGGTTAGCCTGGTTGGTCGTTCATATTTTCTATCTGACCGGATTTAAGAATCGGGTGCTGGTCGTTATGCAATGGGCCTGGTCCTATCTCAGTTTCAGGCGGGGGGCACGTTTAATCGTTGATCGAGACTCGAGTTCAGAACCACCAAAGGCACCGGAGGCCAAGCCTGAAGAAGAGGTTCCTGTTTCTTTAGAGCCATGAAGAACGGAAATTTGTCAAGGGGATCGATATTTTGTAATGTTTCTCGTATGCTGAAAAGTGCTAGCGCTCCTAGGTTTACTTGGAATAACGATGAAATTAAAAATCGCCACTTTTCGTTTTGATGTGACGCCTCCCCTTGGCCATTCCTTGTGTGGAGGTTGGATACCACCCGCTTCACGAATCGTCGATTCGCTAGAAGCGATCGGCTTTGTAATCTTGAGTGATCAGCGTCCGATTATTGTTTGCGCAGTCGATTGGACTGGACTGTGCAACGCCGCGCATCAGCAGTGGAGAAAAGTGCTGGCAGAAGCAGCGGGAACAACAATAGAACGAGTGGCCGTCCAATGTGTGCATCAACATGATGCACCGTTCGTCTGTCTGGAGACAGACCGTATTGTGCGTGCTCAAGGTGATTTACCGCCGAATGTAGATCCGGAATTTTTTCAGACCTGTTTAAAGCGAGCTGATTCTGCTATTCGAGAGAGTTTAAAGGTGCCTCGACGATTAACGCATGTCGCTGCAGCGCAGTCTAAAGTAGAGCAGGTCGCATCAAATCGACGTATCCTGGATGATGCCGGCAAGATATTGAAGAATCGTAGCGTTGCCGCCAGTAGTGATGACGTACGCGATTTACCAGCGGGAGTGATTGATCCGTGGTTGAAAACGGTTGCCTTTTATGATGGACGAGAGAAGGTCGCAGCCTGTTATTACTACGCCGTGCATCCGATAAGTTACTGTTGTCAGGAAGGGCATGTGACTAGTGAATTTGTTGGCCAGGCTCGAAGGTTAAAGGAACAACATGATACACCAGATTGCACACATATTTATTTTACTGGTTGTGCAGGGAACCTGAATACAGGTAAATATAACAACAGCTCCCATAAAGAAAATCGTCAAGTGCTGACACAGCGATTATTTGATGCCATGCAACAGGCTTCTCAAAAATTGTGCCCTGAACCGATCCAAATTATGAATTGGGCGACCACTGATTTTCTGCCTCCGGTCCATAAATCTTTTTCTGCTGAATTGATTGAGAAACAAATCAATGACCGTTCTCAAAATGTCGTTCTTCGTAATCGCCCAGCTTTTACTTTAGCCTGGATCCGACGTTGCAGACAGAAAATTCCCATTACACTCAGTGCTTTACACATGAATCAAGTTTCACTAGTTCATCTTCCGGCTGAGCCCTTTGTGGAATATCAGTTACGTTCACAGACCTTACAACCAACACGTTTTGTAGCGACTGCCGGTTATGGAGACGGAGGTCCCTGGTACATTCCGACAGCTGAAGCCTATTTTCAAGGAGGCTATGAAGTCAGCGTTGCCTTTAGCGATCCCCAAGTGGATGGCTTACTGATGAAGAGCATTCAGACTGTCTTTGAATCTCAGCCTGCAAAATGATATGAGATTCATTCTAAAGCAGATTAAATTAATTCTTTAATCGGTTTACCGTGCGGCAGAATTGGAATAGGGCGACCCTGGAAATCAACGATCGACTTGTCGTAATCGATGCCCAGATGTTGGTAGATCGTGGCCAGCATATCTTGAGGAGTGTAGGGGCTATGTGTCGGATACTCTGCTTTCGAATTTGTGGCTCCCACGACTTGACCCATTTTCAGGTTACCACCAGAAAATAACGCCGTGTATGCCTCTGGCCAGTGATTACGGCCCGTTCCCGTGTTATTTGATGAGAGACGAGGAGTCCGTCCGAATTCACCTACGGCGACGACCATAATCTTCTTATCAAGATTACGTTCATGAATGTCTTCGATGAGTGTTGTCAGTGCCTGGTCCATGTAAGACAGCCGAATGCTCATATATTTTGCAAAGTGTCCGGGTCGACCAGCGTTGGAAATATGGTCGTCCCAGTTCGTAAATTCCTGACCGGTTTTAGGTGTATTAAAGTAGAGCGAAACAACACCACAACCAGCTTGCGCCAAACGACGGGCCAGGAGACAGCCTTGTCCCCACATATTGCGTCCGTACCGCTCACGGAGTTGATCATCTTCAAGGGCGATATCAAACGACTTCGCTGCTTCCGGGCTCGTTAACATTTGGAATGCGAGGTTGCGAAACTTTTCGTTGCCTTCCAGATCACCGGAAAGATCGAGATCATTTCGTAGACGATCAAACTGCTCAAGCAGTTGTCGGCGTTCCAATAAGTGTTTCCCGTCCATGCCCGCATTCAGTTTCAGTGAAGGAGGACGATAATTTTTCGAGGAAGGTTCACTCGATTCAAAGGGGCCATGCTGCATGCCGAGGTAAGTTGGTTGTACCATGTAGAACTTCGAAGGAATCGAGACATAAGGAGGTGTGCCAGCTTCCGATAGACCACGGATCTTACTCGTGATCGATCCGAAATCAGGATGTTCGCTTTTCGATCGGGACGAGGGATCCAGCTTGGAAGGCCGTTTTCCGGTAAGAACAATGATACCCCCGTCACTGTGTATTCCTACATCGTGATGCAGTGAGCGGACTAAAGAGAATTTGTCGGCAATTTTGGCCTGCTTCGGAAATAACTCGCAGATATCCATTCCCGGAACGTTAGTGGAAATGGGCTGAAATACAGAACGATAGGAGGAAGGAGCATCAGGTTTGAGGTCGTATGTTTCCAGCTGTGAAGGGCCCCCATGCAGAAACAGCAAAATCACAGAAGTATCCTGCTTGGGTTGTCCGGCTTCGCTACGTAGAGACATCAACTGCGAAAGCGTGAGTCCTCCCAAACTGAGAGAACCAATTCGCATAAACTCGCGTCGATTTACTGGTCCGTTACAAACCTTACCTGCCATACGGTTTCTTCCCATTCCGTATTCGTAGGGTACGCTTTCAAGACTGATTACATATCAGTGGTTGATTATATGTTGTGGATTAATAAATTGCCAGATGAAATCGCTGCAAAAGGAAAGGCAGACTCCAAACTTTTGCGACTAGCATTTTGAAACCATTGATAGATAGCGTTCAGAACTTGTTTAACCCCTCTCATCCTCCGGTGGAATGGGGCGCCCGTGTGGATCTTGGTCAGTGTCTAACGTGTCTTTATTCAATTTTTCGCGCAACTGTCGATCGGTGAAGTGTTCCAGTTGTTCGGCCTGTTTGTGAATGTTTTCAGCAGACATACCTGCGTGTTCAACTAAGTAATGTTCCCATAGTCGATGAGAGCGTACTAATTGTCGCGCGCGATCACGACCAGTTTCCGTTAACTCGTAGGTTCCATTTGAATCGATAACTTGACCATGTCTAGCCAGGAAGTGGAGACTCCAATCGGTAGGCAGCGGACTCGAAAAAAGAATTTCTCTCAGGTAAGTCGCATCAGGTTTTAGTTGAGGATCACGTTCTTCGATCCGGTACATCAAAGCGATGATGTCTTCAGCAAGAATTTTCCAGGCAAGGATCTGCCTTCGCACAAAGACAACAATGATTCCATGTCGTGGTGCAAATAACGCTGCGATGATAAACAGCAATCCTGCGGCGACTGCCATCATTCCCGCTGTGGATGTGCTCTGAAACCCAAACCAGCGAGGAACCGTCATCGCGCTGATATGACCGAGGACTGCTGCGATGATTGCCAGAATGGCACTGAGAATAATCATGCGTACCAGGCGATCTGTTAACATATAAGCGGCAGCCGGCGGTACGACAAACATCGCCACCACGAGGATATTTCCTACCGTTTCAAAACTGGCGACTGCGGTAACGGCAACGAGTGTCATCAAAGTATAATGAATGAGTGTGGCATTAAAACCTGTCGTGGTTGCCAGGGCCGGGTCAAATGAACTGAGTTTCAATTCTTTGAGAAACAGGACCACAAATAAAAGATTGATCAGTAACACAACAGACAGCACCACGACAACACGCGGTATTTCCCAACCGGAAATGAGGATTGTATCAAGGGGGGTCAGTTCGATCGCTCCATATAGAACACACCCCGGGTCCAGATCAACATGATCTGCTGCTTGCACGATCATCACCAGACCTAAAGCAAATAGAGAGGTGAAGACTACACCCATCGAGGCCCCTTCGTCTACTTTCCCAAAGCTCCGAATCCATTCTGTAAATAACGCCGTTAGGATACCTGCTAAAACTGCACCAGCAAACATCGGAATACTACTACGACTGTCGCTGATAAAGAACGCTGCTGCCAGACCGGGTAAAATGGCATGCGTAATAGCATCGCCGAGCATACTCATTTTCCGCAGGACGAGAAAATTTCCCAATAGAGCCGACGAGACAGCACACAAAATGCCAGCGGCGATGATCCACCCATCAAGAGACCAGTTCCACTGTTCCAACCCACTCATTAGCGTAACCTTCGAGCATGAGGATTTTGTGAATTGGTTTTGTTTCGATCAATCTCTATCGTGTGTGGACTTTGAAGTACCCCTTCAGATGTTTGTTGAACCAGCAACGATTCTAATTCTGAGATCACTTCTGGTTCCAGGACATGTTCGATCGCATCGGCATCCTGATCGACTTTACTCGGAGCAACATCGGCATATGTGATCAAATACAGTTCCCACAAACGATGTTCGTGTACGAGTCGAATTGCTTCTTTGAGCCCTGCTTCCGTGAGTTGCATCTGATTTTCATGAACTAGTTCGACAAGTTGTTCTTGTTGGGCGCGTTTTATGATTTTTTTGAGTTTCGGTCGAGACCAGCTTCGCATTTGAAAGACTGCGTCAATGGGGACCTGTATGGATTCCAATCTCTGTTTTTCATTGAGAAGTCCACGCGCTTCAAGGTATTCATAAATGCCACGTAGCAGGTGTTGTCGATTGATTTTTGTGTTCAATTCGTATCGTCGTAGTTTACGGATCAAGATGCCGCGTGGAACACCAAAGACCATGCTGAACAAGAACATCGCCGTCGAGACCAGCACAATCATTGCACCCGAGGGAAGATTGGGAAAGATGGCACTCATGGCTGAGCCGATCATACTACTAAGGGCTCCGAGCACGATGGCCACGATTGTCATGTTGACCATTTTTTCGGTCCAGAAACGTGCTGCAGCAGGAGGAATGACCAATAGAGAAATCATCAGAATCAATCCCACCGCTTGCAGTCCAATGATGGTAACCACAACCACCAGCCCCATCAGCATCATGTCCAGAAAAACGACGGGGAAGCCACGTGAGTCGGCAAAACCTTCATCAAAACAAAGGAGTGTCAATTCTTTAAACAACAGAATGGAAATCAGCATACAAGTCATACCAGCACTCCCGATAAGCCAGGCATCGCTGGCGACCATCGAGGCGGTCTTCCCATAAATGAATGATTCCAGGCCAGCAGCATGACCGGTTTCCATTTGTTGTACGATTCCCAGGAGCGCGATTCCAGCGCCAAAAAATACGCTCAGCACAATTCCTAATGCGGCATCTTCTTTTAAACGTGTCAGGTTTCGGATGAGGAGAATGGTGGCGATCCCCATTAAGCCACTTAAAGCGGCTCCCACGAGTAAAACTGGCAGTGATTTTCCATCCAGCCCCAATGTTGTAGCGACAATAAAGGCAATCGCAATACCGGGAAGAGTGGCGTGACTTAATGCGTCTCCCATCAGTGCTCGTTTGCGTAATAAGGCAAAGCTGCCAACCATACCGGCTGACATTCCCAAGAGTGTAGTGCCCAGGATTACGATCCTTGTGTTATAATCCTGTAAAAATAAAACGCGTTTCCAATCCGACCATGTGGGCATTGTGATGCTCCGGTCCGTGATGGACTGTTGTGACTGAATTTCTCTTGCATTATCTTCGGCAATGACTAACGATTGCGGAACAAAACTGGCAAGTAGAAACACCAGAAAGTACGGCCTCATAAAGACTGCTCCCGGCGTCGCATGGTTTCTGTCGCTTCTTCCAATAACGTCAAGCGTCCGCCATAGGTCTTTTGAAGATTCTCTGGGGTGAACACGTCAGCGGTTAAACCGTGATCGATGACTCTCATATTGAGTAAGATCACATAGTCAAAATACTCGGGTACGGTTTGCAGATCATGGTGAATGACCAGCGCCGTTTTTCCTGCCTCTTTCATTTCCTGCAGGATCTGGACAATCGCTTTTTCTGTAGCGGCATCAACGGCCGCGAATGGCTCGTCCATCAGATACAAATCGGCATTCTGAACCAGGGCTCTTGCTAAAAATGTCCGCTGTTGTTGACCACCAGAAAGCTGACTGATTTGCCGCCGTGCATAATCGGCGATACCAACCCGTTCTAACGCATCCATCGCCAGGACGCGGTGCTTTTTACGAACGGGGAGACACCAGCCGATTTCTTTGTAAAGCCCCATTGTCACGACATCCAGGGCATCCACGGGAAAATCCCAGTCAACGCTTTCTCTTTGCGGGACATACCCAACGCGTTGTCGATTTTTTTGATAGGGTTTACCAAATATTTGCACTCGTCCGGAAGCTTTGGGGATGAGTTCCATGATGGCTTTGATCAATGTACTTTTGCCGGCACCGTTGGGACCGACTATCCCGACTAATTTGCCCGGCGGAATTTCAAAACTCACATCCCAGATTACGGGCTTTCGATGATAGGCAACTGTCAGGTCATAGACCGAGAGCGGAGTTTCTTCGGGCGGAAGTTCAGGTTGTGTAGTCGTAGTGGAACTCTCTCTAATATTCATAAGGTAGAAATCGATTCATCAAATATCTGAGGTTCTAAATGTGATTTTATCTCTCATGGAAATCAATTTATAGGTGATGAGCTGTGCTGCGCTTGATTTCATCAGTGCGAGAGTTTGTCTTGCATACCTCTTTCCGGAGCCGTTCCACCTAAGGCACGCGTGACGGTTGTGAAATTATGATCCAGCATTCCAATATAAGTACCCTCATAGGTGTCCGGTTCACCCATGGCGTCCGAAAATAATTCACCACCGATGATGATGTCATGTCCTTGTGCTTTCGCCCCATCGATGAGTGCGGTGATATTCTTTTTCGAGACACTGCTTTCTACAAATACCGCTTTGATATTTTTGTTAACCAGCATATTGACGAGTTCGTTAATTCGCTTGAGCCCCGCTTCTGATTCCGTCGAAATTCCCTGAACGCCTTGCACATTCAAGTCATAAGCGCGACCAAAATAATTGAAAGCGTCATGTGAAGTAATCAGAATGCGACTCTCCTCAGGAATTGACTTTACGATTTTTAAACCATATTGGTGCAGGTTTTCCAATTGTTGTTTGTATACTTTCGCGTTTTCTTGATAGTCTTTTGCATGAGTCGGGTCGAAATTACTCAAGGCCGTTTGCACCGCATCAACACATTCTGACCAGGCAGCGACGTCCATCCAGACATGCGGATCGTAGTGACCATCGAAGTCGTCTGGTTCGAGTAATGTTTTTTCATCGATCAATTCTGTGACCGCGTAAACAGGTTTGTTTCGCGAAACTTTAATCAATGTATCCGCCATTTTACCTTCCAGCATTAAGCCTGAGTAAAAGACGATATCGGCGTTCATTATGGTTTGCACGTCATCCCGGGTTGCCTTATGCATATGAGGATCAACACCCGAACCCATGATTTGAGTCACATTTACATGATCACCACCAACGTTCTTGATTAGGTCTGCAACCATGCCAACGGTTGCTGCCGCCTGAATCGGATAGGTTAGTTCTTTTCCTGAATCTTGTGATTCTGATGCATTACTAGTTGAGGGATTTTCTCCTGTATTACATCCAACCAGAAAACTCAGTAACAAAACGAAAGCGAAAAGCCTTCTCATACATAAACTCCCGTTAGAGCGTTGCTATCGACAAAACTAAAATGTAGCCATGGCTACATTTTTCTCTATTCTATCAGAGGTTGGGTTGCTGTCAACTCCAGCGGGACGGGGTAAATCAGGGTTTCAGGTGGCGATCAAAGAATCCGATGACGAGTGGCCGTAAGTCTTTTTGTTTTGGCTGGAGATGGAAACTATGAGGTGCTCCCTCGATGATGAGCAATTCTACGGGGATATTTCCTTTTTTCAGAGCAGCCGCTAAAAGTTCTGATTGCTCAACAGGAACCAGAGTATCTTTGGTACCATGCAGGATCAGGAATGGAGGATCATCATTCGTAACGTGAGTGACTGCCGAGGCCTGTTGACTGAGCAGCTTTTCTTCTTCAGAAAATGAAGACAGTAAGTCCCGTGATTGGGCCAATGCAATCAGATCATGCGCACCATACATGGGAATAACGGCTTGAATGCGAGAAGAAAAACCGGCATAGGGTTCTTGAGGGTCTAGTTTGGGATCATTACCGGTGACAGCCAGCATGGCGACCAGATGACCGCCTGCAGAGCCACCGATGGCTCCGATGTGATCGGCGTCAATCTGATACTGGCTTGCATGTTTTCGCAAAAAACGAACAGCCGTTTTACAATCCTGTAGATGCCCAGGCCAAACTTGTTTCAGGTTGTCTGTAAATTTTGATCGTTTCTTGGCCAGTTGATAATTGATACTGGCACAAACGTAACCCGCTTTGGCGAGTGAGTTGCCAATGTTTTGTTCTCGTCGAGCTGCCTTATCACCGCCGTGCCAGCCACCTCCGTGGATGACGATGATTGCGGGGTAAGGCCCTTTCTGAAACTTGGGGTCTGGTAAATACAGGTCGAGTTTTTCAGTGCGTTCTTTACCCAGATAGCTGACATCTTTGTTAACGCGAATTTGAGGCAATTCCTGTTTGACGCGATCGCTTGGTTCAATGAATTGGACTTTTTCTGATCCCGCTAGTTCCACAAGTTGTTTGATGTCGAATGCCTTGAGTAATCCGAAACAGAATAATTCAGGTGCCTGATTGACGGACTTATTTTCTTCAATGATTTGTTTCAGTGAGCCCATCGAATCTTTTAATCTGATGCTAGAAAAGGTCTTTGGTTCAATGGCAGCCGCGGCAAGAGTATACAAGCTGCTGCGAGGTCCTTCTGCTTGAACTTTAACGGAATTTTGGTTTTGTTTCTTTTGTAACCAGCGGGCAATTGCCGTTAACTGACTCGCCTGGATTCCCAGCGGACGTTCTCCAACTGAAGCGACTAACAGGCCATACAGGAAATCGCGTTGACTGATTTTTGACTCCCCAAAATAAAAGGGATCGATGGCCAGAACCGTTTCACCTTGCGCAAGCAGTTTTTCAACCGTTGATGCCAGACTTTTGCGACCTTCATCGGCGACAACGATTGTTGTTGATTTAGAGGGGCCTTTCGAAAACTCTGTAGCTGGAACCGTCCAGTCGTCATTGATCCTTAACTTCCAGAATTTAATGGTTGTATTGTCTATCGCCGCTTGACTGCTTTTTTCTCCCGTCGCCAGTGTTTTTTTGTAATGCACAATCTTTTTGAGCAATTTCCTGGGATTCTTTATAGAAGAAAAAGCCGCTTTTCGAGGGAGATCTTTGCATAGCCTTAACGCCAGTGAATGAAATGTCTCATTATTTTTGGGAAGTTCAATTTTAAGTTCGTCTGCTGATTTTATTTCTGAGGTACATTCGATTTCCTTAGTGGGTAGTGGCTTTCCTGGTTCGGAAAAGTGGGCTGAGAACATCCGGTACAGCGCTTCGCGATTATCCTGTAAAAAATTGTGATCACCGGGATCGTCGTTGACGTGCGACTGTAAATAGTTTTCTTTGTCATATAGTTTGTAAACGGGGAAGGCTGCCTTCAGAAGTGGGGGCTGTGCATAACCGGATTCAAAACAGCAGTTGTCTTTCGAGTTATTGGTCAACAAAGTAGGCCGCGGGGCACGCATGGCTGTGAGATGGGTGTAGTCTGCATACACCGCCAGATCGTTGGGAGTCTGTTCGGAATCTCCCAGATCTTTTGTATGATAGTTACGAGTCAAAAAGCTGGAATAGCCGGCAACCGGATTGGAAAGTGTCACGCGTTTATCCAGCGAACTGATGAAGATCGTCTGCCAGCCACCGCCTGAAAGGCCGGCGACAGCAACTCGCTCAGGGTCTGCATTGGGGTGGGAAAGCAGGACGTCAAGCCCACGTTCCATAGAAAGATAAAATGGCGCGAGTCCACTCGTACCACACAGGTCCAATTGATTCATGCGATAATGCATCAGGCCGGGCACATTTAATTGTCCCATTCCCAACCATTCAATGTTCAATGCGATCATGCCGCGTTTGGCCTGATTGATACAGCGTACCTGTTTGTAGTCGGCTGCTTTGCCATTCCGATCATGCCCATTGACATTCATGACGACGGGAACTTTTCCACTAAGCTGTTTCGGAACATAAAGTAGAGCGGGAACCCAAAGGCCAGGTACCGCTTCGAATCTCAGTTTCTGAATTTTGTATTCGGGACCACCTGAAATGGTTTCGAGCCAGACAACATTCAGTTTTGAATCACGCCATTTTGCTGCTTCTCCTCGGAATACGACTTTATTTAAAACATTACTACGTACCTTGGAGATATATTTTTCCCATGCATTTACACTGTCAATTTCAGGCATTCCAGGGACTCTAGGTGCGACATATTTTTGGACTTCCTTCCACGGAAGTTCTTTTTCAATAATTGGTTTTGCGAGCCACGTTTTCAGATTTTGCTCTGCGGCATTGAGGTAGTGGGAGGCAGGAATCAGCAGGCAACAAAAAACGAACAAACGGCAAGCGCATTGGTTAAGCATTGTTGTGTCTCCCGATGTTTTCAGGTGGGGAATTAATGGAAGTTCTATTTTATTCTGAGAAAACCAGTCAGGTAACGCAAGTTCGTTAATAAAATTAATGAAATGGGTATGACAAATAATTCCACAGTGAAAGAGAGGTTTCTCCACAAGCTCAACAGTGGCTTATTGAGCTTTGGATTATTCAGAGCTTTTACCGAGTTCAATCGATCGGTTTGTAGCAGCGCTAACCGCGTTCATCAAAGTGTGTCTTAAACCACCGGCTTCTAATTCGTGGATGCCGGCAATGGTAGTGCCGCCGGGACTGGTGACCGCATCTTTTAGGGTACCAGGATGTTCACCCGTTTCAAGAACCATCTCCGCGGCACCTTTAACCGTTTGAGCAGCCAGTTGTGTAGCGATGTGCCGGGGTAGCCCCATCCTTACGCCTCCATCACTGAGCGCTTCAATCACTTGATAAACGTAAGCAGGACCACTTCCAGATAATCCAGTCACGGCATCCAGTTGGGACTCCGGAACTTCAGCTGCAGTGCCAACAGTCGAAAGCAATGACTCAACCAGGCACGCATCTTCATCAGTTGCCTGACCTCCTCGTGAGAAGGCAGAGGCTCCCTGCTGAACCATGCAGGGGGTATTAGGCATAACTCGAATCATTCGTACGCCCTTTCCAAGTTCATCCAGAAAGAACGACAGTGGACAGCCCGCAGCGATGGAGACAATCAGGTGGTGGGCATTGAGAGCGCCTTCAATTTCCTGGACTACGTCAATCATTTGTTGTGGTTTCACTGCCAGAATAATGACTTCAGCCTGTTGGATTACGGTCAAATTTGATTCGACGGCTTGCGCACCGGTCTCTTGGGCAAATCCGGTGAGAGCGGTTTCAAACTTATCACTGGCCCAGACATGTTCAGCTGTTGTGAACCCAGATGAAATTAACCCTCCTGCCAGAGCTGTCGCCATACGACCCGCCCCGATGAATCCAACATTTACGCATCTATTTTCTGACATACCTTAGGTGCTTTCTTATGAAAATATATGATCATGCGGTATGAAACATCCCGCTGAATTTCGCTTGTCCTTAAATTTTCAAGGGTATAGTCCCTGATTGAGAGGGCACAAACTGCTAGAATATAATAACGAAGGTCAAGTTTAATAACGAATTGTAACACCATCGGTCGGGATGTGCATCAGAGTACGTTCTACCTCTGGTCAACCATAGTAGAGCTGATTGCGAGATGAAGATTGCTGGCTATAATAAGTTGGACAATGCAACTGGAAATGAAAGCCAAACGATAATGTCTAACTTGGTTCCACCCCCGATACGTGTGGGGGCGGTCTCCTATCTCAACTCGAAACCTTTAATTGAAGATCTGGAAGGTCTCGCTGAAAATGCTGAACTAATGTTAGATTATCCCAGCCTGCTGGCTGATGATCTGGCAGCAGGGCGGATTGATGTAGGATTAGTTCCTTCGATTGAGGTTTTTCGTAGTTCGAACTACGAAGTGATTTCGAATGCATGCGTGGCGACACAAGGACCGGTGTTGAGTGTGAAAATGTATAGTCGTGTGCCTCTGGGAAAGATCAGGCGACTGGCATTGGATATGGGCTCAAGGACGAGTGCAACTCTTGTCCGAATAATGTTAGCAGAGCAATATGGCGTGATTCCTGAAGTCGAGCCACTACCCATTGAACAGACAATCGAAGCAACAACCGCGGATGCGATTTTATTGATTGGTGATCGTGCCATTCATACACCGTCAACAAATTTTGTATCGACCTGGGATTTAGGAGAAGAATGGTTACGCTGGACTGGCTTACCTTTTGTGTTTGCCATGTGGGCCGTTCGCAGAGACCAGGAGACAGGTTCACTAGAGACATCGTTATGCCAGTCACGTGATAAAGGAGTGACTCTGTTAGATGAAATTGCGTGTCGTGAGGCACCTAAGTTAGGAATCGATGTTTCTGTGGCGCAGAGTTATCTGAAAAATAATCTGAGTTTTTATCTGGGACCTGCAGAATGTTGTGGGTTACGTTTATTTCAAGAATTAGCTATTAAAACGGGACTTGCTCCCGAGGGGGTTCCTCTTGTCTTCCGAAATTGCATCTCTGCTGGATAAAGCAGTTGCCGGCGAGCGTTTGAACCGTGAAGAGGGACTCCAGTTATTGGAATCTCATGATCTGATTGCGCTGGGACGTGCTGCCAATGAAGTGACGAAACGTTTGCACCCGGAGCCTTATCGTACTTATAACATCGATCGTAATATTAACTATTCGAATTCCTGTTCGGCGGTCTGTGATTTTTGTGCCTTTTATCGAACTCCCAATGATCCCGAAGTCTATGTTCTCAAGCCCGAGCAGCTCTATCAGAAAATCGAAGAGACGATTGCTTTAGGAGGCGACCAGATTCTGCTACAGGGAGGTCTGCATCCGACCTTAAAGCTGGAATGGTATGAGGATCTCTTGCGTGATTTACGTGAAAAATTCCCTTCAGTGAATATTCATGGTTTTAGTCCACCCGAGATATATCACTTTACCAAAGTCAATAAACTCTCTTTACAGCAGGTGCTTGAACGATTGAAGGCTGTCGGTTTGGGAAGTCTTCCCGGCGGTGGTGGAGAAATTCTCGTTGATCGTGTGCGTAAAAAAATCACGCGAGGAAAAGTGTTGACTGATGGCTGGTTGGAAGTGAATCGGGTCTGGCATGAACTGGGAGGGATTTCGAGCGCAACCATGATGTTCGGTCATGTCGAAACATTGGCTGAGCGAATTGAGCACCTGGATCGTCTACGCGAACTACAAGATGAGACTGGTGGTTTCTCTGCATTTATTTGCTGGACCTTACAGCCTGATCATACTGATATGGAGTATGTGCCTCCCGCGGGAGCCTTTGAGTATCTGAAAACACAGGCCGTTAGTCGACTTTATCTGAACAACTTTGCTAATATTCAGTCATCCTGGGTAACTCAGGGTGAAAAGACAGGACAGATGGCTTTGTTTTTCGGTGCCAATGATATGGGAAGTTTGATGATTGAAGAAAACGTCGTTTCCCAGGCAGGAACGACACATCATCTGACCGTGGATACAATTCGACACTGTATTATGGAATCGGGATACATTCCTCGACAACGCAATGTCTTTTATGAATATATCGATGATCCTGATTCGAATGGTCCTGCCAAAGGTTCAGGTCACGTTCCTCTGCCAGTGCTCAACTAAGAGAAATTCATTCAGACTCAGGCCTCTAACCAGCCGATTCGCGCCCATAGGGTATGCTTGCTATTAAGAATATCGTATAAGTAAGCCTCTTAAGTCAATGTATTGGTGAAAAGCCAATCGCTCATTTCGTAGGCATCAGGGATAACGGACGGCTATGATTCATGTCGAACAGTTGAGCAAGAGTTTCGATGATTTGCGTCGTGGAAGTATTGTTGCGCTCGATTCTGTGAGTTTTGATGTCCAAGCTGGTGAAATCTTTGGTTTACTGGGACCAAATGGTGCCGGTAAAACGACCTGTCTTCGTATGTTGAGTACGGTTTTGCAGCCATCCGCAGGTTCTGCGACTGTTGCCGGCTATGATGTGGTGACCCAGGCACAGGATGTAAGGACTCATATCGGTTTTATGTCCTGTAATACTGGCATCTATGATCGAATGACTGCCTGGGAGATGGTCGAGTACTTTGGTCGTCTGTATGACATTGAAGAGAATGAACTTCAAGAGCGACTTGATCGTATTTTTACAACGCTGCAAATGCAGGACATCAAGGATCTACTCGGTTCGAAAATGTCGACCGGGATGAAACAAAAAGTTTCTATAGCCCGTACGATCATTCATGATCCGCCGGTTCTGATTTTTGATGAACCAACTTCGGGACTCGATGTATTGGTAGCACGCGCGGTTCTGAAGACCATCGAAGCATTGCGTGAGGAAGGTAAGTGCATCATCTTTTCGACTCACATCATGCGGGAGGTCGAAAAATTATGCGATCGTGTGGCAGTTATCTATAAAGGAAAGATTCTGGCAATCGGTAGTATTCCGGAGCTCGAGGAACAGTACCATGAGTCGGATATGGAAGAACTGTTCTTCAGTTTAATTCAAGAGCATGAAGACCAACTGGCGATGAAGGCTCAATAATTCAGATGATACACTGGAAGAATATTAAGCTTATTTTGCTGCGTGAATTGCGGGACCAGATGAGAGATCGGCGCACGCTATTCATGGTGGCTATTCTCCCGCTGTTACTCTATCCGGCGATGGGCATCGGAATGGTCCAGATGACCGTTCTGTTTTCCGAGCAGCCACGTAATGTAGTCATCCTCGGAGCCGATGATCTGCCAAAGCACCCGCAGTTATTAGACGGTGACCGTTTTGTTTCGAATTGGTTTCGAATTCCCGCTGATGCAGATAAGTTACGCGTCTTTACAGACAGTAAACAATCTGAGGAATCCGAAAATATTCTTGAAAATGAACAACAACAGGAAATCTTGAAACAAGCCTATGCACTGGAAGTGGTGCTGAAGACTCATCAGAAATTACTCGACGAATTAGAGGAAATCGACAGTAAAACTGAAAAACAGAAAGCTGCGCGGCTGATCGTGGAGTTGGAAGAGACCAATGCCAGACTGAGTGCATTGTTTGCGGAAAGTCAGATTCAAGTTTTGATTTTGATTCCCAAGGGACTTTCTCAGGAAATCGAACGAGTTAGTGAGAAACTGGAGCGGCATGAACCGATTGACTTTGATCCCGCTGATTCTCTGCGGCCTTTAATTTTAGAGAACAACGCAGACGAAAAATCGATGATTGCCTATCGTCGTGTGGATGAAGCAATAGAGGCCTGGGAGAAGGAGATACTAAGAGCGCGATTGCATCGGGCTAATCTTCCCGAGTCATTACCAACACCCATCAACCCGGATGTCATCGATTTGGCTCAGGATGAACAATTGGCGGCGAATCTCTGGAGTAAACTTTTTCCGGCTCTATTAATAATTATGGCAGCCACAGGTGCGTTTTATCCGGCGATTGATTTGGGAGCCGGAGAAAAAGAGCGTGGTACGATGGAAACGTTACTGATTTCTCCTGCAAAACGTACTGAAATTGTGTTAGGAAAGTTTTTAACCGTTCTGATTTTCAGTGTTTCCACAGCTCTGCTGAATCTGGCCAGTATGGGGTTTACCGGGAAACATATGGTCAATCTCGCAGGTTCGGGGGCGCTTTCCAAGATCGGAGATCTCTCGTTCCCATCTTTCTCAGCTTTATTCTGGATCGTACTGTTGTTGATTCCCCTGTCGGCATTGTTTAGCGCACTATGTCTCGCGTTTGCCACCTTCGCCCGCAGTAGCAAAGAAGGACAATATTATCTAACACCATTATTGATGGTCACACTGGGGCTGACGGTTTTCTGCTTATCACCGGCCGTCGAAATCAATGCGTTTTACAGCTTGATGCCTGTTGTCGGTGTCGCATTGCTCTTGAAAGGTATGCTCCTCTCCTCTGTCAATGCCGGAATTCTTTATGTGTATGCGATTCCTGTTTTAGTCACAAGTATCGGTTACAGTCTGTTGGCACTCTGGTGGGCCATCGATCAATTTCAACGTGAAGATGTTCTATTCCGAGAAGCGGAACGGTTTGAACTCGGTTTGTGGCTACGGCACCTGTTGAAAACCAAGGACTCATTACCCAGTTTTGCCGAAGCTGGATTCTGTTTTGTGATCATCATGTTGTTACAGTTCGGGGTGATGAACAGCATGAGTGCTGCAATTCAGTCTGCAACCGAAGCAGAACGCCCCCTGCGTATGATGCAGCTTTTGATGATTCAACAATTGGCGATCATTGCGACTCCCGCTTTGATCATGGGGATCATGTTGACCACCAGTGTCAGAAAAACATTCCGACTCTATTTGCCTAGTCTTGGATTTTTAGCGGTTGGCATTATTTTGCCTTTCATCTTACACCCTTTGTCGCTCGAGTTGGCGGTGAGCTTGGATTGGTTTTTCCCCGCACTTCCTGAAGGCACGGTGGCAGTTCTCAAGGGAATGTCAGATCCGACCCAACCGATCTGGTTAGTGTTGATGGCGTTTGCTTTGGCTCCTGCCGTTTGTGAAGAATTGGCGTTCCGGGGTTTTATTTTAAGTGGGTTTGGCCGCCGTGGTCGGGCCTGGCTGGCAATTATTTTGTCGAGCGTGACCTTCGGTGCGATGCATATGATTCCACAGCAGGTGTTCAACGCTACGTTGTTGGGGTTAGTCCTGGGATTAATGGCCGTTCACAGTCGCAGTCTGTTACCAGGAGTTGTCTTTCACTTTATTTACAACGGTCTTTCCGTATTCAGAGAACGAATTCCTGAAAATTGGGTTCCCACAAATGGGTTACAGCATTTTGTGCGGATGGAACCGGAGGGTTTGCGGTATTCCTGGCCTTTACTCTTGATTTGCGGTCTGATTGCGATTGTTTTGTTACGTTGGATTCAAAATCAGTCAGTGACTCCTGCAAACCTTGATACAACCCAGCCTTTGACATTGGACCGCCGTTTAACTGATTCCAAATCATGACCGGTCTGATACAATGCCGTGATTCTTTTCCCTATCTGTACTCAAATTCCATCTTATCAAAAGTAGAACTTTGGAACGTCAGATCTTAAAAGCACGTTGGGTCTTCCCCGTGGAAAGACCACCACTTGAACATGCGGTGGTAGAAGTGGAAGGTTCTCATATTACCGCCGTTTATGCGGGTGATCATCCCCAGGCTGTTGATTTGGGAAATACTGCCATCATTCCGGGATTGATAAATGCTCATACACATTTGGAATTCAGCGATCTTGAAAATCCATTAGGCCCGGTCGCTCCTTTTACTGACTGGATTCGGTCGGTCATGAAGTCGCGCTTTGAAAGTTCTACTTCCGTAGAGCCGAAAATTCGAAAAGGCATCCAGGAGTGTTTGGAATCGGGAACGACGTGTATTGGGGAAATTGCGACGAGTGTCGCGAGTCTGCATCTGTTCGCACAGAATCGACAGGTACCCCATGCAGTGGTCTTTCGAGAGTGCCTGGGTTTTTCTGCTGATCGTATTTCAGAACAGGAACGTATCGCAGATCAGTTTTTTGAGGAGATTCCAGATCAGGCTGAGTCTCATTTGATACAGTTAGGATTGAGCCCACATGCGCCTTATAGCGTTCATCCCGATTTATATCTGAGTCTTGTCAACGAGGCTCGAAATCAGGTGGCACCTGTTGCCGTCCATCTGGCAGAGACACAAGCAGAACTGGATTTCCTGGAGCGGAAACAAGGGCCCTTTGTCAAATTGTTAACAGAACTGGGGCTATGGGATCCAAACATCTTGAGAGAGGATGTGCGGATGTTTGACTATCTGGCCCCTTTGGCAGAATTGACGTCTGCCTTAGCCGTTCATGGCAACTATTTTGGTGAAATTGAAATCGAATTTCTGAGACAGGCACCACAGATTTCGGTTGTCTATTGTCCAAGAACACACCATTACTTCGGTCACACCCCTCATCCCTGGCTGAGAATGATCGAGCGAGGCATCAATGTGGCAATTGGGACTGATAGCCGAGCGTCCAACCCGGATTTGAGCCTTTGGAATGAGCTACAATTTCTACGTGAGAACTTTTCAGAGATTTCTCCCGATTTAATCTTGGAATGTGGCACCCTGGCTGGGGCACGTGCTTTAGGTCTGTCTCAAGATGTCGGTTCAATAACAATTGGAAAAAGGGCTGATTTGGCTTTGGTTCAATTGCCCGACGGTTCAAAATCCTCTACTGGCAGTGATCTTTTGTTAAATGCACAGTCACATGTTGCGCGTGTCATGTTGAATGGGGGCTGGGTCAATTGATTTCACGGGAAATCTGGTTACCCTATATCTTCTAATTGTCGCAGTCTAAGTGCTGGGGTTTCCATCCCGGTACCTGCTGAGATACATGCTCAGCGTCGGCTTCACCAATCCAGTCTTGAATCAGTGCTCCGAGTGAAAATCAAAAGTATTGTTGGGGAACAATCAATGGAAGAAACAATGTCAATCGTATTTGGTCAATCGGTACCTCAACAGCTGTTTTCGCTGACTGATGAAGAATTCCTGCTGACGGTGAAATGGAAGTCAAAATCAGCCAGGGATTTGAAGAAAGCCGCGCAAGTGGGAGATCTGGATCGATTTTCCAGGGGCTTAGGTTCACAACTCAAAGAAATTTCGAAGCAAAAGAGACGGGGTAAACAATCTGAAGGGATGCTCTGGGCTGCTCTCTGGTCTGAGGATGAGACTGAGAACACATGTCGCACATCGGATTTAATCAATCTTGTCAAGTCGATTCGAGACGTATCTGAAAAGAACACAAAGGGATCAAAGAAAGCAAAACGTAAAAAAACACCTGAATTGAGCTGGGATGAAGTCAGCCGTTTATTAGTGGGCTGGTTAGATCAGGTTTGCATTTCAGAACCATTGTTGCCATATGAGTTATTACTTTTAACAGAAGTCGTGGAGAATGTTGGGTATTGTTTAGCTCCCTCTACTTTGGTTACGGTTTGGCGCCATTGTCTGTTCGCAGCTGCTTCACTTTGTTTCAATCTTGAAGAGACTGATTTTTCAGATACGACAGAAGATCAAGTGATTCTCATTTCCGGTGAGTTGCCCTGGCGATTAGGGTTTCTCTTCCAGGAGATTTCAGGGGCAAAAAACTTTCGACAGTTAGGACAGCAGAATCTGCGAGATTGCTTTTTTGATCGAACTGATACAGATGGGACACCACATGCGGACTTCCATGCTCGCCTGGATTACTGGTTGGCTGCCTTAACACGAGCGTCATATATCGGCCATGTCTGGGGAAAGACAGTGTGGGATCAAGAAGCTCATGAACGATTTCAATGGTCGGTTGAAAATTTGATTATGCTTTGTGACGGTTCAGGAAAAATCGCACTTTGTCCTGTGCATGCTGTCGAGCATTATTTCTTGCTTACACTCGCGGCTCATTACGCGGATTTACCTGCCAGAGGAGTAGAGCGTCGATATTTAAAGGCGCTGACTTCCGGAAAAAAGCGTCAAAAGTTTTTCTTTCAGACAGATGAAGAGCCTTCCAATCAGTCTGACTGGTCTGCTATTGCTACCATGCGCAATTACTGGTCTGACGCGTCAAACTTGCTGGTCACGACCTGGAATGGCGACTTACCTGAATTGAGTTTATCAACAACAGGTAAGCTATTAATCGAGGGTGACTGGAATTTTTCACTCACCGCTGATGAACGGGCAATCTCGGGAGATGGTGAGTGGAGTTGTATCTGCTGGCATTCTGATGAGGATGCAGATTATCTGGAACTGCAAATGGATCTGGAGTCTGGATACAAGTTGGAGCGACAAATTTTATTACCGCGTAATCAACATTTTGTCTTTCTTTCCGATATTGTCACAGGAACAGAAACAGCAAATCTTGAGTACCGTTCTGTGATTCCCATTTCTCCCGGCATTAAAGGTTCTTTGAAGGAAGGGACTCATGAATTACAATTCAAAACCAAAGGCCTGTCTGCCCGTGTCTTTCCGATTGGTTTGCCACAAGAACGTGACTTCTTTCAGCCTGGCAGCCTGACCCTGGACGACCAAAATCAGCTCGTATTACATCAGGCGTCTCTCGGAAATGCCCTGTATGCGCCGTTAATCATTGATTGGGAGCCGGGGTTGAAACGGAAACCTGCAGACTGGGCTAGTCTGACTGTGAGTGAAGGGGGCAAAATTTCGGCTCGGGATGAAGCTTCGGGACATCGATTACGTATTGGGGCACATCAGTTGTTAGTTTATCGCAGCCTGAAGAAAGGCGAAAGTTCACGCGCCGTATTAGGTCATAACACCAATTACGAATCAGTGATCGGTCGGTTTGATAAGAATGGTGACGTATCCCCACTGTTATTTGTCGAATAGCCTGTATCCAGCTTTATTGTAGCGTCTCCAGGACTGTTTGGACCTCATATCATCGCTTTGAAGTCGCCATGCTTAAATTGGACGCTCTACGACTCAAGCGAAATACGGTGAATCTTCTCTTTCTCGATTGGCAGGGTACTCAGAACTATCGAGAATTCTTACAATGGAGTGTACGAAAGATTTCCTACTCTCGTTTGCAAGCTGCACTGGTTTTGTGCAGTATAATAAGCGTCCAGAACAGAGTTTGCTGAATTCCATAAAACTGAAACGATTTAAAAAATAAGAGAAGAATCATGTCTGAAGATGTATTTACAGTCCTGGAAGAATTACAGCAGCAATCTCCCGAAGCTGTGCTCGAACGGTTGATCGAAACGTTAACTGAGCAAAAAAATTATCATCGCCTGTTTGATGCCTTATTGATGAAAAAGAAGCAGACGCTGGGAATTGAACTCTTACAACCAACTTCATTTGATACTGTTCCCGAAGAGCACAAAAAAGAATTTGAGCAGGCTTACATTGACGCAGCGCGTGAGATAGGTGCTTTATTCCTTGAAGAAAAACAGTATTCCGATGCCTGGTTGTATTATCAGACGATTCAGGAGCCGGAGTTGGTTGCCGCGGCCTTGAATAAGATTAATCCGCGAACGGTACCCGAAGATAAAGTTGAAGAATTGATTCAGGTTTGTGTGTATGAAGGGGCAAACCCGGAGAAGGGGTTTGAGATCATGCTGAATGTTAATGGGATCTGTAACACAATCACCGTCTTTGATCAAATGAATGCTCAGCTCAAACCGGAAAGTCGACAGCAAGTCGCACGCCTGCTGGTCGACCATCTTTATGGAGACCTTGTACAGTCTTTGCAGTATCAGGTCCAGCAAAAAGTTCCGATGGCACAGCCGACAGATAACCTGCGGGAACTGATGGCTGGACGGGACTGGATGTTTGAAGGGGGCAGTTATCATATTGATGTATCGCATTTAAACTCAGTTGTACGCTTCGCCAGACTTTTGTCTGACGATGATTCCAATTTACCCAAAGTCATTGAACTCTGCGAATATGGTTCTCGCTTGGATGAGCAGTTTCAGTATCCAGGGGAAACTCCTTTCGAGGATTTTTATCCCGCTCATCTGCATTTTTTCAAAGCGTTAATCGGTGACGAGAATGATCGTAATCTCGGGATTGCTTATTTTGAAAAGAAGCTGGAGCTCGAACCAGATGCTGATGATAAGCAGATGATTGCCTATGTGTTGATCGATTTGCTCACACGCCTGGGGCAGAATGATCAGGCAATTGAACTGGCTGAAACACATTTGAGTCAGTTTGAAGATCCGAATACATTTTCTTTTACCGACTTATGTCGAGAAACGCAGCGCCTTGATATCTTACAGAAAGTGGCACGTGGAAAAGGTGATTTAGTGACCTTCGCAGGTTCTTTACTGGATGCACAAGGTAAGGAATAATTTCGAAATCTTAAACGCGATCTACATGGAATCGAGGCCTTTCGTATGTCACACCTGCCTACCAACCGTGCTGCCTGGAATCGGTTGGCAGAAAATCGCAGCCAGTTTACCAAGGTGGCTACCGATGAAGAATGTCGCGCGCCCTTAAAGACCTTAGACTCACGTGGCTGGTTGCCTGCATCTGTAGAGGGAAAACAGGTGCTCTGTCTGGCATCGGGAGGTGGCTGGCAGTCTATTCTTTATGCATCCGCGGGCGCGCACGTGACTGTTGTCGATTTAAGCAACAGGATGTTGCAACTGGATGAACAGGAAGCGAGACGGCGAGGGCTTAACGTGCGTATTCTGGAAACATCAATGGATGATTTATCTGAGCTTCACGATGCCCGGTTTGATATAGTACATCAACCTGTGAGTACTTGTTATGTGCCTGATCTCGAAGCTGTTTATCAAGAAGTGGCACGTGTAATGCGGCCCGGGGGACTGTATATCAGCCAGCATAAGACTCCCACCAGTTTGCAGATTACCAATCGGGACCAGCAGAATTCTTATGTGATCGGGTTGGAGTATTACCAGCAAGGCCCGTTGCCGAAAGGAGATGACCGTTCCTATCGTGAAGAAGGGGCAACCGAATACTTACACCGCTGGGATCAGCTAGTAGGGGGGTTGTGCAGACAGGGTTTTGTGATTGAAGATTTACGTGAGCCATGTCGAGCAGATCCAAGTGCGCCGGTTGGTCATTTTCGCCATCGCGGTCGATTTGTCGCGCCTTATGTGCGAATCAAGGCGCGACGTCTGGAGAGTCAGGCGAATCCTCAAAACTCTACTGCGATCTGGGTTCCTGAGTAGAACGACGCTTATTCAGAATCATACTGAATGAGAGAAAAAACGTCGCAACCATTCATTTTATGACGTGCCTGTAAGAATAAGAGTTCGATGAGAAAGGCACAACCTACGACTTCCGCGTCGGTGTGTTTCGCAAGTTCAATACAAGCTGAGATCGTACCACCTGTTGCCAGAAGATCGTCTACAATCAGCACACGATCATCTGTATGAATCGAATCGGTGTGCATCTCCAACGAATCCGAACCGTATTCCAGTTCATAGTGAAAGGCTCTGGTTTCAAAGGGAAGTTTCCCTGGTTTTCGAATGGGAATAAAGCGTGCTCCTAAAGCCAATGCGAGTGGTGCCGCAAAGATGAATCCCCGTGCTTCGGCGGCAAGGACTGCTGTAATTTTTTTATCGCGATAGTAGTCTGTCAGGCGATCAATGACTTCTTGAAATGCAGTCGGTTCAGCAAGTAGGGGCGTAATATCTCTAAAGAGAATTCCTGGTTTGGGGAAGTCGGGAATTTCACGGATATATTCTTTTAGATTGATTTGATTATTCATTAGGTGTGTTAGCTTTCTGAGCTTCTGATTGAGGTTGTTCAGTCTGATTGAGTTCTGGTAAATTAGCGAGATTCTCTTTGGCGCGTCTTATGAATTCCTGTGCTGCCTTTGCTTTGTCTTCTTCATATAAAACAATCAAAGCATTCCAGAGGGCGGCTGCTTCTTTGTACTTTTTTTCTTCAGCAAGTGCATCTGCATTTGCCATCGCTTGCGTTAACATGACAAATCGTTCAGCATTTTTACGAGAGTCTTGCCGTAGTTGGTTCAGCATCTGTAAGGCAAGATCTCGCATTTCTTTTTGATCAGGATTTTCATTGAGTACATCAACTAAAGCAGCAAGAATGTGTTCTGCTTCAGAATTATTGCCGATTTCCAGATAATGTTGTGCGAGCATCATAAATCGCTGTGGTTCATTCTGGGGGGCGGTGCGTGATCTACGTTTGGCTGTGATACCAGCTTTTGTGCTGAGCTCATAGGTTTTGATCCGTTCAAGTCTGTCTTCAACCCGTGTCCCCCATTCATCGGGATGTGATTCCAGAAGTGGCAGCAGATATTTATCGCGAGCAGTATACCATTCCGGATTTTCTGGCTGTTGCAAGATTAACTCGGATTGTTCGAACATTTCCTGAGGAGAGAGTGCGCGTTCCTGGAACCAGAAATAGCCTCCCACCATTACTAATATCAGTAGACCAAGTAAGAAAAAAGTGTTGTCAAATAGTTGGCTTAGGCGCGAGCCAGTACTTTCCGATTCCAGTTGTGCCCGCATTAATCCTTGCATCAAGGTTCCAGTACCCGCCTCCGGTTCAGAACCCGATTGAACCACGGTGGGTGTCTCTGAAGAGTTATTTGTTTTCGAGAAGGCGTAGGTATCTTCAGAGGTCGACATCTCGAATTTGTTCAACACCTCCTGCAATCGGCGAGAAAGAACATAAGCATCCGGGAATCGTTTCTGGGGATCTTTTTCCAGTAGCTGGCAAACGATCTCTTCGAGCCAGGTGGGCAAGTCATCGACATATCTTCCGGGGAGATCAAACTGTCCATATTTTTGTTTTTGAATAATGGCCAGCATCGTTTTTCCGCTAAACGGAGGCTTTCCGGTCAGCATGACATACATGACCGCACCCAAAGAGTATAAGTCACTCTGTTTAGTAACGCGCTTCCCCTCGGCCTGTTCGGGTGACATATATTCCGCTGTGCCAATAATCCCGCCGGTGACAGTGAGCTTTTCTGTTGCAAACAACTGGGCCACACCAAAATCAGCAAGCTTAATACTGTCATCTTCTTTGAGGATTAAGTTAGAAGGTTTCAGGTCGCGGTGAATGATACCGGCATCATGGGCGGCTTTCAGTGCTGAGCAAATCTGAATGGAAATATTAACCGCGGTTTTCCAGTCGATCCGTTTTTCTCTATGGAGTCGTTTGGTTAATGTTTCTCCTTCGACATATTCCATGACATAGTAGTAGGTCTCATTGTCAACACCACTGTCATAAAATTCAATCACATACGGGTTGTGCATTTTTTTCAGCGCTTCAATTTCACGATGAAATCGTTCGACGAAACCAGGTTCGCGGGCTAGTGCACTCGGGAGTACTTTAATGGCTACTTGTTGATCAGTGTGAATATTCGTGGCCAGATAAACTGACCCCATTCCGCCGGCGCCAATTTTTTTTCCGATCAAATATTCTCCCAGCCTTTCGGGAGTCACTTCGTTTTCATGCTTGTTCAAGGTTGCTACTCGATATTGAGATGAATTTGAGACCGTTGAATGATGTCGTTGCTCATGGATTTACAGAATTTAAGTTGTACAGTGTCCAAGAAGAGTGAGAAGTCTATAATCTCATCGATCATTCAGTAATTGTATTATTGTTATCTCTATTATGGTTGAATCTATGTCTGATGCAAGAACGAAGGCAGTTCTCTTGATTGCACATGGCAGTCGTCGCGCTGCCGCCAATCAGGATCTCGTGAAACTGGCTGAAATGTTGCGCGAACGGGAACAATTTCCGGTGATTGAGATTGCCTATCTTGAGTTAACGACACCAACGATCCCGGATGGTGCGGCACAGTGTGTGGCGGCTGGAGTAGATGAGGTTCTGATGTTACCTTATTTTTTGTCGGCAGGAGTGCATGTACAGAACGATTTAGAGCAGTATCGAGAGGAGTTTGCTGCTAAATATCCAGGCATCAAATTTCGGCTCTGTTCCCATTTGGGCTTACATCCATTGATGCTGGAAATTGTGGTGGACCGGTTGAATGAGCCCGAAAGCGATCGTCCTGAATGAGAATGATTAAATAAAAAAGGGTACTCTATTGAGTACCCTTTTTTCTCGCAATGAAGAACTGATGTAGAAATCAGTTCGTTTTCGTATCCGAAATTTTACCATACGCTTTAAATGTAATCGGTGTATTTCGTCCAGCGATTGTGACAGTAAACTCTTCTGAATAATTTCCGGGTTTATTCGGCGGAGTAATTGTCAATGGTAAAACGTGAACCGGCTGGGCTGCTTTGGGCATGCGAATTTTGAATGCTTCATCATCTGATTCACATTCAATTTTATTGATTTCGAAAGGCTTTTTACCCCTGATCACAACATTCACAGTTTTTTCCTGACCGGGAACCATCATACCCAGTGAAACAACCTGGGGAGTGATGGTAATATCTGGTTCCACTTTTGCTTCAACCAGCAAAGGGACTGTTTTGAAATTCACATCATTCGTTTTCAGAATGAGCTGCTCTCGGATTGGTCCGAGTGGCGTTCCCGGAGCAAGTGTCAGCATCACGTTATAATTGACGCGTCCACCGCCACGGGCGGTCTCGACAGCTTTGGCTGTGACAGAAGGGTTTTTAGATTCGATGCCGGTAATCGCCCAGTCATCACGGCCAGCATATGCTAAACCAACTGTTGTCTCTGCTCCTTTTCCGACTTCCACTGATCCAAAGTTAGCAGCACCGGGAGTAAATACGACATCGGTACGGATGTAGGCAGTAATAGGAATTCGAACCTCTGCGTACTGCGGAGCATCAAGGGTGATGATGACGTTTGAATCTTTACGCCTTTGAAAGCGTGTCGTATTCATTTTGACTGCGATATAACCTTCTTCTCCACTTGCCAGAGTGCTTTTAGAAGGTTCTGCGGCAGAGCAACCGCATGTCGTACGTACATTCGAAATATGGACAGTGTTTTCGAGGTTATTTTTAATTTTCAGACGGTATTCCGCATCAGAGCCACGGGCAATGACACCGAAGTCGATTTTGTCCTTGTTGAATAATTTTTGAGCCCATTCTTGACCATAGGAAGCCGAGCCGCTCAACACAAATAAAATCAAACCCAGAATACCAAATCGGAAACTACTCTTTACAAACATGGTTGAATCTCATTTCTGCAAAAAAAGAATTAACTTTGATGTATGAATAAAGTTGAGATGCTGAGAGCTCTTTTAGGGTAGGAAAAATTAACCGACTTTCAGCACTTCACTCTTTCATCAATAGTGCAGAATCCATTCACAGAGACGTTTCACACTACTTATATAATCGGGCTTATCCAAACTTTTTGGGTATTTTCTGAAAATCAGAATCACTAGGAGTTTATCAAAGCTTCATTATAGTAAATTTATGTGTCCGATATCAAATTTGATCTTCAGATCACGAAGATATCAGAGTGTGTGACAAATACATCAGTCGGCATCGACACTTTGGAGATGGCAATTTAGTTGCCATACGGTGAATTGTCAATGTTGTCTGTTTCTCTTCCAAACTGCTAGTGCTCACCGGATTAAGCGGACTAATCCGACTCGGTTCAGGTCCTTTCAGGGGTATGTTAGGAATGTCACAAATAGTTTCCATAACTGGTTTTGGGTGAATAGTGCTTGCATATGGATTTACCATTAAAACTAGTGAAGATTGATTCAATCGTCGTGTCTTTTCAGTTTGAAATGACATATTTTGACAGGTTTATCTAAATTGATTGAAGTGGATCTTTTACCAGTTCGGAAGGACTCTTAAAGCAATGCATCTCAAATCAAAAAGAATCGACTTTCTTCAATTTCATTCCCGCACCATTTTCCCGAAGTGATACGCTTGGAAATAGAGTGTGCTTCGTATCAAGCCACTCTGGCAAATACAGCAATTGAATGATTAGGGAGATGGGATGTCTCTCGATATCAAGCCAGTCTGATTTTTATTGCATGAGTCAACTGGTGCGTTTCATACAATATCTAAAGAGTTTTGATTTTGCGTTAATGATTATGAGAAACATCACTGTGCTTACAGTGAGCATTAAGAACTTCAGTTCGGTCTCATTGAAACAGGGAGCATTAGGTTAAGATGATAAAAATAAAAACTGCCAAGGCAGGTCTTACCGGACTGTTGGTTCTGGGAATGGCCTGGATGTCAATGGCAAGCCCGTTAGAAGCGGGGCATAAATGTAATTCAGGCCATTGTAAACATGGAGGCATGAAACTTTTTGGTTCAGGGAAATGTTGTAGTCCCTGGAAACTCGGCCATAAACATAAACACAAATGTAAATCTGGATGCCTGGATTCCGTCTATGGTGGCGGGGCAATAGCAGATTACTATTATCAAGGAGCCATCTATGGTGGAATGGGATACAATTCGCACAGTAGTTGCCAGTCGTGCCAGGCTGGAAGTGGTATTGCTGGTCCTTATGGGATGCCAGCCGGTGGTGTCATACCGCCGCCATTAGCGAGACGAGGAATCCCGATCCATCCCACTATTTTGCATTATCCCGGGACGATGGGGACCGCGTATTCTCGTCCAACCCGCATGATGCCTGTAGAGGGACCAGATAGCCATCCCCGTCAAGCGGGTTTGGATATCTATGCACCTGGTGCGACGGATATTCGAGTTGTTGCGTTGAATGTTCAACGCGACGAGATGATTGGTTACCGTGATCCTGAAAACGATGATATCTGGGAGTTTGTTACAAAACGACCTTTAATTCCCGGAGTTCAACATGTTTATCAGGTTTACGCGATTTTTCCTGAGACCGGAGACGTTCCGCAAACTCGACGAGTCCGTTTGATTATGGGACGAATCGTTGAACTGAGTTACAAGAAATATAAGAAGAATTATAAATAGTGCTGATCACACTTGCTTGTAGCATTTTAGAGCTTTTCGATCCTGTACTGCCCGAATACAGGCTGCGAATGCTCTCACTGGTTTCGATTCGTTCCACAGCACCCACGCCCTGTTTTGATCGTGCTAGTTTTTTGAGATGTGAATACTGGCTATTGATTAGCCAGAATGATTGCACTCAGCTATCATGTTCTGAACAGGGCGTGTTTTTTATGTTAACGCTGCCCGCATCATTTCACCCTGTCGAGAATTGAAGCAGGCCGATTCGTGAACGAAGTGGAATATTTGAGAATCATCTCAGGCCAAAAAACGGACTTGAGAGCCCAATTTCTCAAACCCTGCCTCTGGCTTTTAAGTCTACCTTACTACATTATCGTTTTGATTCGAAATTGGATGTTCGATAGACATTGGCGTTCGGTAAAGAACGCGGCCGTTCCCGTGATCAGCTTAGGGAATCTTACAACGGGAGGTACAGGTAAGACGCCGTTAGTTGCGTATCTGACTCAATGGTTTCAAAAACAGGATATCAATGTGGCTCTATTGAGCCGCGGGTATCGTTCTTTGCCTGGCGAGGTAAACGATGAAAAATTATTACTAGATCGTCTTTGTCCCGGAGTTCCTCATTATCAAAACCCGAATCGATGTGCTTCCGCTGTGAAGGCCGTTGAAGCAGGCGCGCAACTACTGATTTTAGATGATGGATTTCAGCACCGTAAAATTGCGAGAAATCTGAATATTGTTTTGATCGATTCCCTTTGTCCGTGGGGATATGGTTATTTATTACCACGTGGTTTGTTGCGCGAACCAAAGTCGGCATTAAAGCGGGCGGATTTAGTGATTCTCACGCGTACTGATCAATGTTCGCAAGCAGAACTGGAGAACTTGACAAGTGAAGTTGAGAAACAGGTTCCTCGCAATTTGATTGTGCATGCTGAGTTTCGGCCGCAGTATTTAGTGAATGCGCATGGGGAAACACAATTACTGGAATCTGTAGCGGGCAAAACAGTAGTCTCATTCTGTGCGATCGGAAACCCTGAGGGCTTTAAGCAGACTTTGAAACGCGCTGGTTTTCAGGTTGCCGGAATGGAGGTATTCCCCGATCATCACCACTATTCCCAAGCAGAGCTAAATACAATCGGAACTCACGCTACGGCTGCTTCAGCAGATCTGATCCTGACGACATGCAAAGACCTTGTAAAAATGAGTGAACACAAGTTGGCTGGAGTGCCAGTCTGGGCCGTCGAAATAGGAGTCGAAATCACGGCAGGTCGCGAAGATTATCAAGAGATCCTGCAGAATCTTGCAAATCAAGTGTCCTCCTGTTGATATTACAACACGTGCATGATTCATTGAAAATGGGCTAATTCAAACATAAATACCAGCTTATATAGTCTTTAGTTCCTCCAAAGATCCGGGAAATTGCAGTAATCCCATTTCATAAATGCTTGATTTTGGGTCTTTATTCTGTCATCCTGAAGGTTGAGAATATCTCACAGAGTGCAGGTGGTTTGTAGAGCATACAGATCATACCCAACTTATAACCCACCTACAGTACGGATTATTTAAGAATGCAGATTCCGTGCACCTACCTCCACAATAGTCAATCCAACCAATATTTAAATAAACGAGGTATTTAGATTATGCAAAAAATGAATTTTAGCCAAATAATTATTGGCGCTCTTTTGGTTTCGATTACAAGCTTTCTTGCACCAGCAAACGTTTCTGCAGCTGGGTGGGGATCGGTAACAGGGCAATTCGTATTTGATGGTCCCGTGCCGAAACCAACAGTTCAACGCAAAAAGGGAGATCCTGCTGTGAAAGACGCAGCGGTCTGTGCGAGTATGGAGCATTTAAATAACGATCTGGTAGTGAATCCAGAGAACAAAGGGATTCAAAATGTCTTCATGTATATGAGACGGGCAAAGAAAGTTCATCCCGATCTGAAATCTTCAAAGGAAAAAACGGTCGTCTTCGATCAAAAGGGGTGTACCTTTACCCCACATGCCTTGATTGTGCGGACCGATCAAAAAGTGAATGTGAAATCAGCTGATGGCGTCGCACATAATACGCATACCTATCCAATCAAAAATCAAGCCGTGAATTTTATTCTGGCCCCCAATGATCGTGAAGGAAAAGATGTTGCCAATGTCATTCCTGAAATTCTACCAATGCAGGTCAAGTGTGACATTCATCCCTGGATGACCGCTTACTGGTTTGTTGTTGATCACCCTTATGCGGTTGTGTCTGACAAAGATGGAAAATTTACGATTGAAAATCTTCCCGAAGGGAAAAATGATTTTCGTATCTGGCATGAAAAAGTTGGTTATGTTGAACGAAAATTTACGGTTGATATCAAACCGGGAGAAACGATTGATTTAGGACAGATCAAAATCAGTCCTGCTAAGTTTAAATAACGGATCTTATTTGTCTACGAGATTTCAAATTAGGGACACGTCTGCTAAGGCGTGTCCTTTTTAGTGTTAATCTGCTGATAATGTTGAGGTTGCCAAAACCATGCATAGGCTACGCGGTTCCATCGCTCTGATCATGTTGGGAACCCTGAGTCTCTCAACTGAGATTAGTTTTGCTCAACAGGAACGGGTAACCAATCCACCAAAATTTCGCGAGTCTGTCTCATTAGACGTGAATAATGCAGTTCTCAAAAAAATGGGTTCTGTTCGTGATTATTTAGCTTCGCAACAGTGGGAAGATGCTGTCAATACTTTACGTCAGATATCTGATGAATATGGTAACTCGCTTTACCCGGAATCGACGGGTCGTTATGTGCGGGTCTCAGAATATTGTCAGATTTTTCTTTCTCAGTTCCCGCCTGAGGCGATTGCCATCTATCGTGAAAAAGTAGATCCTCGTGCGAAACGCTGGTGGGAAGAGGCAATTGCAGAATCGTCCCAACAGCCGCTGCTGAATATTGTCGAACAGGCGTTAATGAGCAGCTATGGAGATGATGCCTTATATCGCCTGGGTAATATCTCCTGGGAACAAGGGGCTCTTTCGCAGGCACGCGCCTATTGGAGAAAGTTAATTCCGGTTTCTAATGCCGGAAAACAGAGTTCAAATCCAGGTGTGTTTCTGTATCCCGACACTGATTTATCTGTGCCTGAAATTTTGGCTCGATTAATTCTGGTCAGTTTTTTTGAGGGCAATTTCAAACGCGCGGAATTTGAGTTGAATGTGTTTCGTAAACGTTACCCACAGGCTGCTGGATCTCTTGCCGGGAAACGGGGGAATTTTGTTGCGTTGCTCTCTGACATTCTGTCAAACAGGGCATTGGTTTCTCTACCGGATTCTACGACAGCAATGCAGACGTTTGCCGGTCACCAGACTCGAAATTACCGCGCAGAAAAAAAAGTAGATGTTGGTGCTGTCGCGTGGTCTTTCCGAATTCCGAGAACTGGAAATCAAGAGTTTACTCGTAAACCAGCATTTAAACAGGCAGTTGCTCCCGGGATCTTTCCGGTTGTGCACCGCGATCATGTTTTTTTTAATGATGCCGAGCGGATTTATGCATTGAACTGGAAGAGTGGCCTACCCGCCTGGTCTACCGATCAAAATGCCAGTCCTGTTATTTATCCCTCTGTGTTACGAGGCTTTTTCAGGAAGCCATTTCGTCCCGTAGTGGGGGTGCCTCGTTTCACTATGACAATTTCCGAAGGCCGACTCTATGCACGGATGGGACCTCCGGTGACTTCTGTTGCAAAAGATGAACGATTAGGTCTCTTTTCAGATTTAGTCTGCCTCGATCTTGACCAGGGGCAAGGTAAATTGCTTTGGAAAATTTCCTCTTCGCAATTGCGCGAACAGAATTTTATCTGGTCTTTCGAAGGGACACCTGTCATTTCAGGCAGCAAGTTGTTTGTCGTGTTGCATCGCGGATTTCCTCAAGTACAAACGAACGTAGCCTGTTTTTCGACTGAAACAGGGGAGTTAATCTGGAATCAAAAAGTTTGTATGGCGTTAAGAAACATTGAAGAGGGAGTGAATTATATCAGCCACTTGCTGCTGACACTCGCGGAAGGTCAACTTTACCTTTCAACAGATATGGGAGCGATTGCTTCACTGGATTCAGATGATGGCAAGATCAACTGGGTTGTAACCTATCCGACACAAGAAGAATCTACGCATACTGAATTAAGCGATCACATGAAAACCGGAATGGTTCCTTGTTTATATGATCGAGGAATTTTATACGCGGCACCTCAAGATTCCTCTCTGTTGATGGCCTTTGATGCTGATTCTGGTTTGTTACTTTGGGAGCGAGAATTTCCTGAACCAATCCGCGATTTACTGGGCGTGAATCAATCAACCTTGTGTGTGAGCGGCAATCAGTTATTCGGTTTAAACAAAAGAACGGGAACTGTTAGCTGGAAAGTCGGTTATCAAGACCCTGAAGGGTTTGGATATGGGCGAGGAATATTGGCAGGAAAATATGTATATTGGCCTTTAAGGGAAGAGATTCTTGTGGTTGATGCAGAACAAGGATTTCTAGCCCAAAAAATTGCCTTGGGATCAATGCATGGTGAATCAGGTGGCAATCTGGTTATGGTTGGTGGACGATTATTAATTGCGCAACCTGGCAAATTAACTGCGTTTGATAATTATGGTAGGATACAAGCTGATGATTCACGGAGCGTTCCTACAGGATTGATAAAATAGTGAAATAAGATGTGTTTGTTTGGACAATCAGGTAACTGATTTATTGTCAGTTTAGAATCAATGATCTGTAACTTTTGAAATAAGGTAAATGAAATGACAGGTTTGTATCGTAAAACTTTCTCTTCGTTGTGCGGTGTTTTGTGTTTATGTGGTTTGTTAGCGAATGGGTTTGGTCAGGTTTCAGGTCCTCCTGGAAAAGTGGATGTCGGCGATTCTGCGCCTGCTTTCACTGCGACAGATGATCAAGGCAAAGGCTGGAAATCGACAGACTATGTTGGCAAAAAAGTACTGGTTGTTTATTTCTATCCTGCAGACTTAACTGGTGGCTGCACAAAGCAGGCATGTGGATTTCGAGATGATATGAAAAAGCTTCAAGGTAAAGATGTAGAGGTGGTTGGAGTCAGTGGCGACTCTGCAAGAAATCACCGACTCTTTAAAAAGGAGCATGACCTCAATTTCACTCTGCTGGCTGATGAGGATGGAAAGGTGGCTAAGAAGTTTGGTGTTCCCTTAAGACCTGGTGGCACTATTAAGCGAACAATTGATGGCAAAGAAGAATCATTGACCCGAGGTGTGACGGCTGCCCGTTGGACTTTTGTGATTGACAAGAACGGTAAAGTCGTCATGAAAAATACCAAAGTGAAAGCAGCAGACGACAGTAAAGCGATTCTGAAGCTCGTCAACAACTTGAAATAGTGATGTCCGAATGTCTGGTTTGTTTATAAGAAACTTATCAGTATCAGGCTGCCAACTCACCCGCAAAATTCCTCTTTCGTACTCGACAGTCAATGCGTTGACGGCATACAATTGATTTTGCGGGTGAGATTTCAGTTTGTGTTTGATGATGGCGGGGAAATACCATGCAGGGAATTAGACTTAACAAGATTCTGGCAACCTCGGTTGTAGCTCCTTTGATTGTAGTCACTCTTTTCTCAGGTTGTGGGCAAACTGAAGTTTCTGAACCCGCTAAACCAGATTCTGAACTGGGAGTAGCTGCTGAAATTCCAGAGATAGAAGCAAACATTGAAGAGCCGGAAATGAATGAAACGCAGGAAGTGGCTTTTAGATCTGGTATGGAAATTGGCGAAGTACCTCCTGCCTTTCATGTGGTTGATGTGACTGGACCTCATAGAGGGAAGCATCTTTGCTACCGCTGTTTGTATGGCGACCGACCTGTCGTTGGTATTTTTGTACGTGATTTTGATGACAATACGAAAACACTGATTAAGAAAATAGATCAGGAAGTGAAGTTACATCAAGATAAAAAGATGGCGGCTTTTGTTGTTGTACTAACCGATGAGCCGGAGTCAGCGAAGTCCGATCTGGAAAAGATCGCCACAGAAAATGAGATTAAAAACGTTCCCTTGACGGTATATCTGGGGACCGATGGCCCTGTGGGGTATAATGTCGCAAGAGGTGCTGAAGTGAACGTGATGATGTGGCAGGGTGATGTAAAAGCAAATCGTGCGTTCCAAAAGGGGCAGTTAAATGATCAAGGAATAGAGGAAGTTATTGCCGACACCGAATTGATCATCAATTAATTCTCAATCCTACCAGTTCAGATAATGTCAAGGGTTTCGATGCTCGCTCGATCCCGGTTTATTGTTGTGTTTCTTTTAGCAGGAAGTTGAAGTTCTTCATTCGCCTATGGTTTCTCCAGTTCAGCAAGACAGGTCTAGCAGACTGAGTTATCACCACGTTTGTTTCGTAGTGATTCTCCTGTTTCATTTGGCTACATTTTCCGTTCCTTGTAGTGCCCAACCGTTACGTAATCTGGATCAGACAGAACTGCAAAATTCCTTTCCGAAGAGCCGTACGTATTCAAAAAGTTATCAAGAAGCTTTGAAGTTAATTGGAGAGAAAAAGTATTCGATCGGGATTCCTGAGTTGCAGAAGGTATTGGAAGCACCGGAAGATTACATTTCCGATAAAAAAGATTCCGGGTTCGTCAGCTTGAAGCATTTGGCACAACAGTCGATGGCTGAACTGCCACCTGAAGGAAAACGAATTTATTCGCAGCAATATGGCGCTACAGCAGAACAACTATTGAATCAGGCAATGGAACAACATGATGTGAATCTGTTACAGGATGTTGTTCGACGTTATTTCTGTACGAAAGCAGGTGCGAATGCCGCTTACACTCTGGGGGCCTATTATTTTGAGCGGGGAGATTTCTGGGCAGCGATCCAACAGTGGGATGCTTTGCGTAATCTTCATAATTTAGCGAGAACGAAAGAACCACATCTCACCTTCAAGCTTGCCGTCTGCTGGTATCATATCGGTAATTTGGGTAAATCCCGTCAGTCATTGATGCGGTTGGCACGCTTGAATCAGGGAGAAGCATATCAATTTCCGAATGGAAAAAGAGTGCCGTTGTTTACAGCTGATGAGAATCCTGTGGAATGGTTGTCCCGTCTGGTTGGTAATCCCGACTTGAAGGCAGCACAGGAACAAAAAAGTTGGGTCATGTATCGTGGTGGTCCTTCTCGTCAGGCATCGGCACGATTTGCTGTGCCTTCGACAAAACCGTTGTGGCGCTTTTCTACAATCGATCATTCGAGTCGTCATGATCCACAAGCAGCACCTCCGTTGGAAGAGTTGGTTCAGAAATTAAGGCAATATCGGCGTAAGCATTTTAAAGGAGTACTTCCCGCGGCGAGCCCATTAATTGTGAATGACAAGGTGATTTTCAGAACACATCGCAACTTGAAAGCGGTTTCTCTCTCGACGGGCGAATTAAGTTGGGAAACCACATTAACCGATGCACTCTATTATGAACTGCTAAAAGATGCGGACAATTCAGATCAGGAATTTTCTGGAATCCCTCAGACCCCATTAGAAAGATATCTAGCGCAACGCGCCTGGCAGGATTATACCGCCGGGCATTTGAGTTCGGATGGTAAGCTGGTCTTTAGCGTCGAAAATGTAGGATTTATTGGAGGATTTTATCACTTTTCAATGCGGGATAAGGAAAACATTCGAGTCCCAAAATCTTTCAATCGCCTCATTGCTTTTGAAGTTGATTCCGGAAAATTTATGTGGGAGGTCGGTGGTCCCCGTTTACAAAATCCGATTGATTATTCAGGTCACTATTTCTTAGGCCCCCCATTACCGTTAGACGGAAAACTATACTGTCTTGCGGAAGAAGGGCGGGAATTTCGACTTTTGGTTTTGGATTCTCAAACAGGGAAAACACTCTGGACACAATCGTTGTACCGTAGTAATAACTCGATTGCGAATGACCATACCACAGATCGAAGGTCCGTAGATCACGTTCGACGCAGGCTGGGCTTGAGCCCCTCTTATGCACATGGTGTGATTGTCTGTCAGACTGGTAGCGGTTGTACTATCGGCATCGATGCCGTCAGTCGTAGATTGCTGTGGAGAAAACTTGACGGCGAAATAAACCCGCGGCTAGCGATTTATTCAACTATGACCTACAAAAATGTAGAAGGTTGGGCAGAATTTGCTCCAATCATTGTGGGGGATCGAGTTTTGATTCATTCCCGCAAAGATCAAAGTATACAATGTCTGAATCTTTTCGATGGAAGATTATTATGGTCACGTCTTCGTAAGGACAACCTGTTCGTGGCTGCTGTCCACGAAGGGAAAATATTATTAGTTGGTAATGATCAAATTGAAGCAATTAAAGTCAGTGACGGTTCACCTGCCTGGCCAAAATCGACTCTGATTGCCCCACCCAGTGGGCGAGGAGTTGTTGTCAAAGATACGTATTATCAACCGGTTGAAACTGGCGAGATCTTGTGCATACGTCTCTCTGACGGTTTTGTACTTGTACGATCACAAATCAAAACAGCGCCGGCAATTGGAAATCTCGTTGCCGCAAAGGGAATGATTGTCTCTCAGAATGAGACAGAAGTTGTTGGCTTTCAGTCTGTGGAATCAATACGGCAACAAATTCATCTTGCCAGTCAATCCACTCAGCCAGATGATTTAGCATTGGCCCAGCTTTGGCGAGGCGAGCTTGAATTATTTGCTGGTGATGTTGATCGGGCGATGCAGAAAATAGAGAAATCGATTCAGATTAAGCCTACTTTACGAGCAAAGCGGCTTTATGCTGAAATGTTACTGAGTAAGTTGGAGCACAACTTCAATCAGCATCAAAATCAAAAAGTGAAAATAGAGAAGTTGTTGGTTAACGATGAGCAAAAGCAACAATTCTTTAAAATTCTGGCGATCAATTACCAAAAGCAAGGTAATATTGAAGGCGCGTTTCAAAGTTATTTCCGACTTTCAGAACTCAATACTGTATTTCATGCAGAAAAAACGAACGGCGGTTCTTTTGTCCGCATGGATCGTTGGATTCGAGCTCAAATCGAATTTATCGCAGCTCATGCATCTGCAAGGGAACGCGCTTTGATCAAGTCTCTCTTTTCCGAATATTATGCGAAGTATCTTGCGAACGCAGAACGATCTGATCTGGAACGTTTTATTTATTGTTGTGGTAATCTACCAGAGACGCAGCAGGCACGAGTGGCGCTGATTCGGTTATTTGAGCAATCCATCAATGATAGTTCAGAAGCGCAACAACCCCAGCTTCGTCGAAAATTGATGCTACATCTCGAGCATCTGAGAACTTCAAAGCAACCAGTCATAACTGCGTTTGCCACTGCAAAACTAGCGGAAATTTATCTTCAGTCGAATCGTTATTCGCAGGCTGTCGAGTTATTGAAGGAGCTGGAGACGCGTTGGCCAGATCTGATTTGTTTGGATGGAAAAACTGCGGCACAGTTAACGCGTGAATGGCGATCTGAATCAGATTTTCAGAAATGGGAGCAGGCTCATTCTGGCTGGCCTGAATATGCGGCTCAGGTTTATCAGGGTGAACACCCAAAGGGTCAGAATTTATCTTTGCCGGTTGAGTTGATTGGTCTCTCGAATTCACTCTTTACTAACTATCGAATTGAAGTCGGTCCCGCAAAAGAGTTTCTTTACGCGTTTGACGGTCAGGGAAAACAACAGTGGGCGTTCTCGTTAGTTGAGGCAGAAATTGAAGTTCCAGGTCAACCTTATTTCTCTGCGCGAGTCTATCAGCAATATCTGATTGTTAATTTTGGCGCTCATTTTTTCGTACTGGATACTTTGAATGCGAGCCCCACACATCCACCTGACTTGTTATGGAAGCAAAGGCTGATTGCAGGCCCACCGGGTGTGCGTGACTATATTTCCATTGAACGCAATGGGGGTACTCCCGTGTTACGCAAATTTTCAGTGCGGAATATGGACCGTGAGTTATTAGGAAAAATTGGTGCAATTAATGAAGAATTTATCACATATCAGGTCGGCAATGAATTGATTGCCGCGGAGTTACTGACAGGAAAAATATTATGGAAGCGTCAGGGAATCGTGAATGGTAGCATGCATTTTGGCGATGCAGACCATGTCATCCTGGTGCCGACTGAATCGTTTTCTTCTCATTCACGCTATGTCGTATTAAGTGGTCAGAATGGTTTAAGTGGTCAGAATGACGAGGTATTACGTTTATTCAAACTTGACAAAGGAGAGTCTCCCAAATTTGCTTTTCAACGTTTCCTACTTTCTGAAACAACAGCGCCCCGTCGGTTACAATTACGAGATTTAATAACTGGCAAGGCACTCTGGAGTCGTGAGTTAAATGAGTCAACGATTTATACCCTCGGGCAACATTATGAAGTCGTACTGATCGATGATGAGAGAACCATTTCATTTCTGGATTTGAGAACGGGCGAAAAGCAGTTTGATGTCAAAGAAAAAGTTTCTGCTCAGCATAAAGGTGTTTTTATGCTGCAAAATTCACGGCAGTATTTGCTGTTTGCCAGTCAGCCGTTTCGTAGGAAAAAAGGTGTCTCTTACCATTCATTAAGTGCGACCTCAGTCGGCTTTAATGGGAGAGTCTATTCTATCGACCGCAAGACTGGGGAATTAATGTGGTCGCGCCCATTGGAATCTCAAGGAGTGAATCTCTCACTGTTTCTCGATCTTCCAGTGATAGTCTTTGGAATACAAACAAATAATGGTCGTCCCTCAAGAGAGGGGCCGCAGATTGATTTAAAATTGGTTGATTTACGAAGTGGAAAAATAATTTTGGATAAAACAACTCGTAGCAATCGGTCTCGTATTTGGGTTGTGCCCGATGTAGACCGAAAAAACATTTTAATAGAACCATTCCAGATCAGGCTCAGCTTTGAAGAGCCGCCTGTTGCTGCGCAGAAACCGTAGTGGGTATTGCCGGCGTTCTGATATATTAGAGTTGGGGATGACTAAATACGGGTATGTAATCGGCTAATACTTTTCCGGCTCATCATCAAAGTCCAATTCATCATCGTCTTCTTCATCGCGGTCAGGGTGTAACGGGTTGTCGGGTGAGAAAAAGAAATCTCCCAATCCCATTGGCATCATATTTCCACCCAAACTTTGTGTTCGTTTTTCGGATAATGACTCCAAATCTAAAGCATCCTCACCCAGACAGCTTTTGAGTGATTCCAGCCAGATTACATCTTTGCTGAGAGGGTGATCTTTATCTTGAGCAGCCCGCTTCAATGCCAGTCTTAAAACATTAATTCCATCGCGGGTTGAAAAATCGAGCTTTAAACTATGAGACTGTTGTAAAAAATCGACCGTCAAGTCGAGCATGTGCTCGTCTGCAAAGGGGATATGATAATGCAAAATCATCTTTTCATCTTCCCGATTAGGGTGTTCCAGAGTAATGCTGGGTTGCAGACGGCTAAGGATATAATCGGGAATTTCAAACGTGGATTCATCTTCATTCATGGTCACGGCACAGCGAAATTCGGGATGAGCCGGAATTGTCAGACCGGCAACAATTGATTCAATATAACGGCGGTGGTCAAGAAGTGGTGCGAGGCTGGCCCATGACTTTTCATTCATCCGGTTGCCTTCATCAAGTACACAAATACCACCACGAATCATTGCAGTTACCAGTGGGGAAGCATGGTAGGCAATCTTGCCACTCTCGGCGAGAACAGGGGTGACTAACAGGTCTTCCGGTCGTGTGTCAGCCGTACATTGATAAATGAAGAGCTCTTGATCTCTGGTTCGCGCACCTGCGATGGCGAGTGAAGTTTTGCCAATTCCCGGTGTTCCAACCAGACGCGGTGTGAGCGGCATGTCTTTCTCATCAATCACGAGCCAGCAGGCAAGCAGCTGTTTCAATGCTTCATGTTGACCGATCCATTCACTGCTTGTCTGGTCAGCACGGCCCAGGTGTAAACCAACCCCATCTATTTCCACTCTATTTGACATTGAATCTATTTTCTATTATTTGGTCAGCTGGCGGCATTTCCGTTGTAGCTGGAGAATTTCTGAAGAAGTTTCTCTTAATCATCATCAGCTCAGATTATAGGCACCTGAGCTGACTTCTCATAGATCTGACATTCTATCTCTTGCTGTATGATTCAGAAAACTGATAAAAAACGTCGTTCGTGCCGTTTTTTTATGAATTCATTAAGTTGTTGTTTTAGAAGAAGATAGTGTGTTTGAAAATCAGTGTCTTAATGCTTGGTTTTCAGAATTCTTTTTGAGATTACATGAAATTCCTGTTAGAATACACAGGTTTCCCACATTCGATTTTTCAATAACGCAATTTGCGTTATTTCATTTCTAAAGTGAGATCACACGTTCTCAATCGTTTGGAATTCATTTCTTTAGTAGTGTGCCTCATTTTCATGTGTGATTAAAATCATTTTTACAGGGAGTGTCGCGATGAACAAACCAATGCTTGCAAAAGACATTATGGTAACGAAGTTAGTCACTTTAACTCCGGACATGGATGTTCTTGAAGCAATCGGGTTGTTATTGAGCCATCGTATTTCAGGAGCTCCCGTAGTTGATGCAGAAAACAGAGTGTTGGGAGTCTTCTCTGAACGTTGTTGTATGGAAGTTTTGATTAAAGCGAGTTATGAACAGCTTCCCTCTTCGCAGATTTTTCCTTTCGTGGATACCGAAGCAAGAGTCATTACAGAAGACACTGATTTATTGACAATCGCTCAGATTTTTCTCAGCACCTCAGCGCGCAGGCTGCCTGTGGTACGCGATGATCGCTATCTGGTAGGCCAAATCAGTCGTCGTGATCTGTTACAGGCTGAAAACAAAAATTTACGATTTGAATCTAATGAATCCGCTGAAATTAATCTGCTTTACCTAAGTGGAATTATTGAGCGGGCCGAGTCTCCTATTTCCTGATGTCACATTCATGGAGATGGTGATTTTCCAGTAAGAATTGAGCAAAATACTCTTAAAAACCAGTCGGACCCGTTTCGGCTGGTTTTTCTCGTTCCTTACGGTTTGATTTTATCTCTTGTTTAACTAAAATCGGGCCGGTATCTGTTCTCCTACGGAGAACTCAGGACCCTTTTTGAATCAAACGTGGTGTTTAATTATATCTTGAATTGGGAAATACCGTTATTTCTTAAGGCTAAGATAAAACATCACCTGAAAACTTAACTCAGAAATGCTGGCTCTACGAAGGACTTGTGGCATGGACCAAGACGAAATTTTACTCGATGCTGAAGAGAGAATGGACAAAGCGGTTCACGTTTTGCAAGGTCAGTTGCAAGGCATTCGAACAGGTCGTGCGACACCAGGGCTTGTGGATTCGATTCGTGTAGATTACTACGGTTCACCGACTCCATTAAAGCAAATGGCGAACGTCAGTGTTCCAGAGCCTCAACAGATTCTGATTCGTCCTTTCGACGCGCAAATGGTGGGAGAGATTTCCAAAGCCATTCAAGCCAGCAATATCGGATTGGCACCAAATAGTGACGGGCGTGTGGTTCGATTGAATATTCCCCCACTTTCTACTGAACGTCGCCGTCAGCTTGTTTCGCGTGTGAAAGAATTAGCAGAAGAGGCCCGTGTTTCGATCAGAAACATCCGTCGCGATGCGAATAAGCATGCTGACCAGGCAGAAAAAGATAAGTTGATGGGTGAAGACGAACGCGATAATACGAAGTCCGATGTGCAGGACCTGACCAAAAAATACGAGGGCAAGGTCAACAGCATCGCAGGTGCAAAAGAAAAAGACGTTATGGACGACTAGTCTCTTAACGGTTTTTTGTGAGTCGTCGTAGAAATGGCCTGATTCTGGCGTTCGTAAAAAAACATCATCAGGAATGCTTTTAGAACAAAAGTATTCAGAACAAGATCATTATCTCTCTAACTCTGTATTGAAAGAGACTGGTTCAAGTTTCCATGGCAAAGAAGACAATTGAAAATGTAGACGTTGCAGGTAAGGCTGTATTAATGCGAGTGGACTTTAATGTTCCACTGGATGACAATCTGAAAATTACGGATGATCGTCGTGTCCGGATGGCACTCCCTTCTATCAAATCGGTCGTTGATCGTGGGGGACGTGTGATATTAATGAGTCATCTTGGTCGTCCGAAAGGTGATGGTGGAGATGCGAAGTTCAGTTTGAAACCGACTGCCTCCTGCCTGGGCGAGTTATTGGGTCAGGATGTGGCATTTGCTACTGATACGATTGGTGATGATGCGAAAGTCAAAGTGGCAGGTTTGGAATCAGGGCAGGTGCTGATTCTGGAAAATCTGCGTTTCAATCCCGGTGAGAAAAAAGGCGATGCCGCATTCGCAAGCGAGTTAGCGGCCTTTGCTGATATTTATTGCAACGACGCCTTCGGTACTTGCCACCGCACAGATGCTTCGATGGTTGCGGTGCCGGAAGCGATGGCAGGTAAACCGAAAGTCGTTGGTTTTCTGGTTGCCAAAGAGATTCAGTATCTGACGGATGTGATTGCCAATCCAGAACGTCCCTTTGTCGCCATATTGGGTGGGGCTAAAGTTTCTGATAAAATCAAAGTCATCGATAATTTGCTGGGAATTTGTGACAAAGTGCTGATCGGTGGAGCCATGGCTTATACCTTTGCGCTTGCAGAGGGGGGGCAGGTCGGTGACAGTCTGGTCGAAAAAGACAAAGTCGATTTGGCCAGCGAATTAATTCAGAAGGGTGGCGATAAATTAATGCTGCCCGTTGATACCCACTGTGGCGACGACTTCAGCGGCGACTGTAATAAACAGGTTGTAAAAGCAGGTGCGATTTCTGACGGTTTTGAAGGACTAGATATCGGACCGGAGACTGCAAAGCTGTATGCAGAAACCGTCAAATCTGCCAAGACCGTTGTCTGGAATGGCCCCATGGGAGTCTTCGAGATGGCACCATTCGATGAAGGTACAAAAGCAGTCGCGCAGGCAATTGCCGATAGCAATTCGATTAGTATTATTGGTGGCGGTGATAGTGCCGCTGCGGTACAGCAACTCGGGTTTGCCGATCAGGTTTCTCACGTCAGTACCGGTGGGGGGGCTAGTCTGGCAATGCTGGAAGGCCAGGAATTCGCGGCTGTCAATCGTCTGGATGAGGCATAAAGTCTGTTCGGACTGATAATATAGAAACGAAATCAAAAACACAGCCCCTCACAAGTCGGCTGTGTTTTTGTTTTGAATCGTGGTGATACTCGAAACAAATCCTCAAATACGTTAAGCTAGGTAACAGGTTTCAACTCATTATTAAATTGAGATGGGAATTAGATCATGACCACCGCATTATTCACCGCAGAGCAAATCACTCAGTTTCAGCAGAATGGTTTTCTGGTTGTTGAAGGACTCTTCAGTGAGGAAGAGGTCACTTTATTAGGTCAGATTGGACGCGCCGATTTAGCAATTCAGCAATCGACATACAGTCGGGCTGACGGCGAAGGGGGTGCGGTTAAGCTGAATATTGAGAATGAAGTTCATGATGATATTTATGGTGCCATCGCCAGTAGTGAGCGCGTCGTAAACCGAATGGAAGAGTTACTGGATGACGAGGTCTATCATTACCATCATAAAATGATTCAAAAGGAAGCAAAGGTAGGGGGGGCCTGGGCCTGGCATCAGGATTATGGCTACTGGTACAACAATGGTTGCCTGTTACCCGATATGGCAAGCTGTATGATTGCCGTTGATCGTGCCACGGTCGAAAATGGTTGTCTGCAGGTGCTGAAGGGAAGTCACTTGATGGGACGTATCGAGCATGGACCGGTAGGTGATCAGACAGGCGCTGATCCAGAACGGGTAGAAGCAGCTCTGGAACGATTTGAATTAGTCTATTGTACTTTGGAACCAGGGTCAGCCATCTTTTTTCATTCCAACCTTTTACATCGTTCTGATCAAAACAAAAGCGAGCTGCCACGCTGGGGTTTTATATGCTGTTATAATACACGGCACAATGATCCTTACAAGGAATCGCGACATCCCCGTTATACACCTTTAGTGAAACGCAATGATGCGGATGTTTTAAAAGTCGGTCATGCTCAATGGGAACAGATGCAGTCGCATCCATCGATATGATTTGAATCATCTGTATTAGGGAATTATGGCCGAAGAATCAGCCCCCCTGGAACGGGATCAGAGCCAACAGAGCACACTAATCAAGCAAATGGCTTATGAAGTGGGTTTCGATCTGGCGGGCATTGCGCCGGCTGTGTCTCCGGAAGGCTATCATCGATTCCTGGATTGGCTCGATCAAGGTTATGCGGGCGAGATGAGCTATCTGGAACGTCGTAAAGATGTCTATGAACATCCCCAAACTGTTATGGGTTCCGTGAGGAGTGTCTTGATGCTGGCACTCAACTATCGGACTGACGAGCCACCATCGCTTTCTGGTACGCAGGCCCGAATTTCGCGTTATGCCTGGGGCAATGACGATTATCACAATGTCATTCGCAAAAAATTGAAAGAACTTTCAAAGCGAATACGTGAGCATTTACCAGACTGCGAAACTCGAGGTGTTGTAGACACTGCTCCATTATTAGAACGAGATTTTGCGCAACTCGCAGGTCTGGGTTGGATTGGCAAAAATACTTTGCTCCTGAGCAAAACAGAAGGAAGCTGGTTTTTTCTGGCGGGGATGTTACTGAGTTACGAACTGGAATACGATACCCCTCATCAAACGTCACACTGTGGGACTTGCACACGTTGTCTGGATGCCTGTCCCACGGATGCGTTCATTGAAGCGGGGATTTTAGATGCGCGGAAGTGTATTTCCTATTTGACGATAGAACTCCGTGATCAGCCGATCCCAGGTGAGTTACGGGCAGGTATGCAGGAATGGATGTTTGGTTGCGATGTGTGTCAGGATGTTTGCCCCTGGAACCATAAAGCCCCCTTCAGTCACGAACCCGCCTTTCGACCTGATGAACGGTTTACCCCCTTGGACGCAGTCGAGTTGTTGTCTTTGGATAAAACAGCCTTCGAAGAACGATTTCGGAGCACACCCATGTCGAGACCACGACGAGCCGGGTTATTACGGAATGCGGCAATTGTCTTAGGAAATTTGGGAGATTCCTCAGCAGTTCCTGCTTTATTAAAGGCTTTACATGATTCTGAAGCCATGATTCGTGGAGCCGCAGCCTGGGCACTCGGCAATCTGGGAGATGAAGCAGTCTTTGCGTTACTCAATCAGCGACTTGCCGTCGAAGTGGAGTCTGATGTAATTCAGGAATTAAAGCAGGCAATGACAGAAATCAAAAACCGAAGCGAATAATGTCAAAAATGCAGCTAGATTGTCGCAGGCACTTATGGAAAAGTAGAAGTGAGTGTATTACGATCAAAGAGAGCGGTGGATCCGCGACAATTCAATCGAATGAATGCAATAAGATTCAGCAAGTGGGAGTGAGAGATGGGTGATCAACTTCTCGTTGGGGTGAATGGCGCCGCTGGTCGTATGGGACAGCGCGTGGTTGTTCTGGTGTGTCAAGATCCGGATTTGAAGCTGGGCTCGGCACTCGATTCAGAGAATTCTCCTGCGCTGGGTAAAGACGCTGGAGAAGTGGCTGGTACTGGTTCTGTAGGAGTGGAGATTCAATCGGAATTGACGGACCGTGTTGATGTCATGATTGATTTCTCCATGCCATCGGGGCTATTGAGCGTTGCCAAGGTCTGTGCAGAGCGACAGATTGGTTTAGTGGCGGCGACGACCGGTTTAACACCGGAACAACGTGACGAAGTGCTCTCTGCTTCACAAACTACGCCATTAATTCTGGCACCAAATATGAGTTTGGCCGTTAATTTGATGATGAAGCTGGTACGTGAAGCAGCTCATTCATTGAAAAATTCTCCCAGTGGTGTGGATGTAGAAGTGATCGAACGCCATCACCGTTTTAAGGAAGATGCTCCCAGTGGAACGGCGCTGCATTTTGGCGAAATCATTGCTGAAGAAATGGGACAGACCGATCATGTTCACGGTCGGCAAGGTCGACCGGGAGCCAGATCGATCAGTGAGATTGGCTATCACGCATTGCGAACTGGTGATAATGTCGGGGAACATACAATCGTGTTCGGTATGATGGGGGAAACCATTGACTTAACGGTTCGCGGCCATACCAGGGATAGTTATGTCTACGGTGCTCTGGCTGCTGCTAAATATTTGGCTGCACAACGCCCCGGGCTGTATTCTATGGCCGACGTTTTGGGCTTAAATTAGACGACGTATTCTTGCAGGTTTCTCTGTTTTACCAAGCCTGTGAAATAGTCAAGATTCATACACCCTGAAACCGATAATTGAAAAGCGCTTGTTGTCTATCGACAAAGTGGGTTTCTCTTTGGAAGGCAGTGGTGTTTTCTGCTACGAACAATTCAGGGATTGAACTCGTATTTTGGTGTCAAAAAATATTCACTCCTCGAAGGAACGAGAGATGAGTTGGCTCAAGACTTTCATTTACAAACGCTTTTCGAAACGAGTCAAACCAGATTTTACTCTAACTAAAAATGGCTTTTTGTTAGTTTTTCGCTGGAATCAGACCCAGAAGATTTTGGTGGGGGTTGTAGCAAGCGTTGTTTCCATGGTGATTCTCATTTCTTTTTTTGAGTCATTAGAAGAATCGTCTGTCGATCAGTCGCCATCCAAAGCAGAAAATCTGGAACCTCAATTAGGCGCCAGCGATGACTTGTTCAAGGAATTTGGTCTGGATGCCTCGTTGCCGATCCACGAATCTGAATTTCAGACGACGGATGTTCCAAACCAGGATTCCACAAACGCAAAAGCTGTCATTAGAACCGTTTCTGTGGAACAGACTACAGGCACTGATCGGAATGATGGGGGTGTCTATCACGCTGTCGGCCTCGAGATTGGTCAGCAGAGAAATCAAGGTCGGGTTCAACACATCGCAGGTGAAAGTCCCGTTTATGTTTCGAAATCGGGGCAACAGAATCATCAAATCAGGACCAAAGACAAACAGGCCGCGGTCTGGTTGACTGGAGAAATCGAAGAGGTGCACGACCTGCCCGTGGATGGCTCATATCGTCGTTTTAGGAATTAAAGATAATACGTGTTAGTTAGGATGCCGTCCGTTTAACAATTCCCGGGAATGAGAGTTTATGTATCAGAGTTACTGGAATTTACAGAGTGGTCCTTTCGAAGAAAAAATGGAAGCCACTTTTTTTTACGAAAGTCATCCACATCAGGCAGGGTTGTTGAAGCTTCAATACCTCATTGAGAACAGCAAAGGCGCAGGTCTTCTTGTCGGTGGTTCCGGGATTGGTAAGTCTTATCTGTGTCATGTGTTGAAAAGCCAATTGGCTGATGTCAATCAGCCTTTTGTGCATCTGGTTTTTCCGCAACTATCGCCCATTGAATTGATTTCGTATCTCGCTGTCGAGTTAGGCGCAGAAGAAGCCAATATTGAGCCAAGTGCTCCCGGGAAAGATCGAATTATCCGGGCATTACACAGACAGCTTCTGTTACTTTGTGAACAGGGCCGCAAGCCTGTGATCGTCATTGATGAAGCACATTTGATTGTCGATCAGCGAATTTTTGAGACACTACATCAGCTCTTGAATTTTCAACAGACTTCTGAAATCGACTTTACTTTGCTGCTGGTAGGCGACCAACTCCTCTTAAGCCATCTACAACGATCAGCACAACTTGATGATCGGATCGCTGTTCGCTGCCTTCTAAAACCATTTTCCATTGAAGATACGCGTGGCTATGTCGAGCATCGACTGGAAGTAGCCGGTCGAAATGAACCCATTTTTGAAGACGATGGCTTTCAGACTCTGTTCGAACTGACGCAAGGGAATCCACGCAAAATCAATCGTCTTTGTGATTTAGCACTGCTGGTCGGCTATGCAGATGAATTACCTCTGATTTCTTCAGATGTACTTGAAGCAGTGGCAGAAGAGTTGGTGACTTCGATTCCTGACTAATCACTTCTTTGTAGTTACCCTTGAAAATTCACGATTTGGGCCAGGGGTAGGAAGGATTCTAGAATCTTTCCTACCCCTGGCTTTGTTCTGTGGAAACACATTCATTTCAGAAAAATTTCTGAACCTGTTTCTATCGTGCGTGTCTGCTTTCCAACAAGTTCTTCATAGGAAATCGTCATGTTCAACTTTTTCTTCAAACAGGCATCTAAATTTGACTCGCCATTAAAGGACGAGGCGGGATCGGTGTGTGAGTTGTTGTAAGAAGTAAGTCATGAATCACCAAGCCCGCCTGGTTTTAAAATCTGGCGGGCTTTTTTTATGGAATGAAGGATTCAAATTTCCCAGAAACTACTTTTTCGTCGCATTTGCTGCTCTGGAGCTGCACGGGCACAAAAAGGTCGCTGAGGCTTGCTCACCTTAGGGGCTGGTCAGTGAATACGACAAACTCCTCTTTAGAAAGGAGGCAATGAGCAATGATTCAGAAAATTCATGTCAACGTTGGAACCATTGGTCACATCGACCACGGAAAAACAACACTTACGGCTGCGATGTTGCGAGTCCAGGCAGAGAAAGGCCTCGCAAAAGTCAAATCTTACCATGACATTGCCAAAGGCGGCATCGTACGTGACAAAAGTAAAACCGTAACGATTATCGCTTCGCATGTGAGGTATGAAACTGAGGTCCGAACTTATGCTCACATTGACTGTCCGGGCCATGCCGACTACATCAAAAATATGATTACCGGTGCGGCTCAGATGGATGGTGCAGTGTTGCTTGTTTCTGCTGCGGATGGTCCGATGCCACAAACGCGTGAGCATATTCTCTTGGCTCGTCAGGTGGGTGTGCCATATCTGGTTGTATTTCTTAACAAATGCGATCTGGTTGACGATCCGGAGTTGATCGAACTTGTGGAAATGGAACTGCGGGAATTGCTGTCTAGATACGGTTTCCCAGGTGATGAGATTCCATTTATTCGTGGGTCCGCAAAGCTTGCCCATGACAATCCGGCAGACAAAGAAGCTTCTAAGTGTATCAATCAGTTACTCAGTGCTTTAGATACTTATATCCCCGATCCTGATCGGATGATCGACAAGCCTTTTTTGATGCCGATCGAGAACGTATTTATGATTGAAGGTCGTGGAACGGTTGTAACGGGTAGAATTGAGAAGGGAATGATTCGAACAGGTGATTCGGTTGAGATCATTGGTCTGACCAATCAGGCGCGAGTCGATATCGTCACTCAAGTCGAATCTTTCAGCGAAGTGTTAGAAACAGGTTACGCAGGCAACAATGTTGGTTGTCTGTTACGCAAGACCCGTTACGACGAAGTGTCGCGTGGTCAGGTCTTGGCAGCCACAGGTTCAATCACTTCACATCAGAATTTTGAAGCGGAAGTTTATGTATTGAAGAAGGAGGAAGGTGGACGTCATACGCCGTTTTTTAACGGATATACGCCACAATTCTTTTTCCGTACAACGGATGTCACTGGAACAGCAACGGTACTCGGCAATGTTGACATGGCGCTGCCAGGTGATGGGGTAAAACTGAGTATTTCACTCAAACACCCTGTTGCTTTGATGGATGGCGACCGATTTGCCGTGCGTGAAGGTGGTAAGACTGTTGGTTCAGGTGTAATTACAAAAGTGATTACCTGATACCTGCACCACCCCCGGTCTGTATCTTCAGACCGGGGGTGTTTTTATCTGTAGATATCCAGGTGATTTGCTGGGATGAGTCGGCGAGAAGTAATGTGATCTTTGGTGTGATTGCATCTCTTTTTATTTGCACTCGAATTCCATAAAGCGGTAGAATGAGGAGTTGTCACCTCCGATTACTCGACCGTACAAGGAATCAGAATCATGCTGAGAACTGTTTTCATATTTACTTTACTCTTGATGACGTCGACATCTTTTTCTTTCGCACAAACTCGTGAAGAAAAAGTTCGACAGGATCGAGAAAAGGTGGAGTCAAGTGGATATTGGATTTACAACGATCTCCAGAAAGGTTTTGAGCAAGCACGACAGACGAAGAAACCGATGTTGATCGTTTTGCGTTGCATTCCTTGCGAAGAGTGTGTGAAACTGGATGAGGATTTGATGGAGAAAGATGAGCATCTCAAGCCACTGATGGATCAGTTCGTTCGAGTGCGACTCATTTCGACAAATGGCTTAGACCTGTCTCTTTTTCAATACGATTACGACCAGTCGTTTGCCGTATTCATGCTGAATGCAGATCGAACCGTTTACGGACGATTTGGTACCCGCTCGCATCATACCCTTTGGGCCGAAGATGTTTCGATTGAAGCCCTGAATAAAGCGATGCAAGGTGCTTTGAATTTGCATGCGGATTACACTGCGATTAAAGCATCACTCAAAGGAAAACAAGGAAAACAGCCTGATGTGGCTTCTCCTGAGCAATATCCCTTACTTGCCGGAAAGTATCGATCAACGATTAATAAGAAAAAGAATGTTGTCAAGAGTTGTATTCACTGCCACCAGATTGGAGATGCACAGCGCGACTTTTTTCTGAGAAATCAAAAATCTATTCCTGAGCGAATCTTGTTTCAGTATCCACATCCGAAAATTTTGGGGCTGATATTAGACCCAAAAGAAAAAGCGGTGGTAAAAGAGATTATTGCTGATTCGATCGCCACTCAATCCGGTTTTCAGAAAGGGGATCAAATTTTAACGCTGGAGGGACAACCGATGCTCTCGATTGCAGACGTTCAATGGGTACTCCATCATGCGCAACCTCAAGATCGTCTCACAGCTGAAATTGATCGAAAGGGACAAAAACGCGACCTTACACTCTCACTCCCCACAGGCTGGAAACGAAAAGATGATCTTTCCTGGCGGGTCAGCAGTTGGCCTCTTCGTAGAATGGTTCTGGGGGGAGCCGTTTTAGAAGAATTAACTCCAGATGAACGTAAAGAGGTTGGACTTCCTCCAGATGGAAAGTCGATGGCACTTAGGATACGCCATCTTGGTCAGTATGGATTGCATGCGACTGCAAAGCGGGCAGGCTTCCAAAAAGGCGATATTATCATTTCGTTCAATGGGAAAAATGATTTATACCGTGAAACCGACATTCTCGCGTATGGAGTGAATGAATTAAAGCCGGGACAAAAATTTGACGTCACTGTTCTTCGGGGAAAAAAACGAATTGACCTGCCACTACCACGGCAAAAATAGTGGATCAGTTTTATTCGAGAGAACTGGTTCTCGTATCGGTCTGCCTTAACTAAATTTCTGAAGAATGAGTTGTGATCATCTTACTCAGCTTAGACTGCTCCAGTGTTCTCTGACACGCACCCACTCATCCTCCTTAGCCGATTAGACAACCCTTCCTACTCCCTCTATTCCATTGTTGTGCGCACTACGGAATCAAATAGATTGTTGCGCGAGATTTCAGCGAACTGAGGCAGAATTTCTCACAACTCAGATGATGTCTGATAGTGATATATTTCGGTCCGAATTGGAATCTGTTGCGTTTCATTTAGTTTGTAACATAACTAAATAAAGATCAGAAATCGAAACGACCGTAATCTATGGGCGTATCATCATTCTATCGATTTTCTTTCGAATCTTGGCAACGTTAGTTCGCCATATTGTCATAAAAAATTTCGATAAACAGCGCTTGCTATTTCTTATTGCAGGTGCTTCTTCGATTTGAATTTCGGTCAACGAACGCTGTGAGTTGATGGGATCGACTTGCGTCTCTTCTCTGGGATGAGCTTTTGTTGCAACTCGTATTTTTCATACATTTTTTTATGAAGGAGAAGAAACATGAATTGGGGCCATATGCGGAGGCGCGGATTTACACTCATCGAATTATTAGTAGTCATTGCAATTATCGCAATTTTGATTGCATTATTGCTTCCCGCAGTTCAGCAGGCGCGGGAAGCGGCGCGGCGTTCTACGTGTAAAAATAATCTGAAACAGTTGGGATTGGCACTACACAACTACCTTGACACACATCGAGTCTTTCCTCCCGGTAACATTGGTCGTTGTACCACACCAGATTTGAACAGCTCGGGGTTGGTGATGTTACTGCCTTTTATTGATCAGGCGCCACTTTACAACCAGTTCAATTTCAACGGAACGATGTATACATGGGAAGTCTCTGGATGTAATAGTGGTTTAATCGGTACGCATGCCGATGACCCCTCAACAAACGGCAATCTGGCTCCAGTACAAGAAGTATTGCCGGCGTTTCTGTGTCCCACGGACCCGAATCCTACTCGAATTCCACCTGGGCAAGGTTGTTATGCTCCCACATCCCTCGATACCACCCACAGTGGTGCGGGTAGAACTAACTATGATTTCATTTCCAATATTACGAATTGGCAAAATTGCGCTGAGTGGAATTCAATCGGACTTTCTACACGTGCTATGTTTGGTGACAACAGTTTTTGCAGTGTGCGAGATGTTGTAGACGGCACCAGCAACACGATTGCCATGGCTGAAACAACTCGGTCTGTACGAAATGGTAATTCGACTGCCTGGGGTTATCGAGGGCACGTGATGCTGGGAATCAGCCTCCAACATCGTGGCATAAACATCTTTGCTGCTGGTGAAGCTAGTACAGGAAAATTGGACAGCTGGGGATATGCAGGAAGCCTTCACACAGGAGGGATCCATATTCTGATGGGAGATGGTGCAGTCCGTTTCCTTAGTGAGAACATCGATACAACGACCAGGATTAATTTATCAAGAATGGCTGACGGTCAAGTCTTAGGTGAATTCTAATTTATTGAGATGTGTTCAGCGATACTGAGTTGATGAGGTGAGGGTTATCTGTTGTATTCCCTTTCCTCATCAACGGTTCAACTCTGATGGGAGCCCCGAAGTATGTTACGTTCCATTTTAGGTACAATTCTTGTTGTAATGACCACTGGTTGTGGTGGAGGCGTCGAAGCAAAGCCATTGCCAAAAACAGTTCCTGTTTCTGGTGTCGTGACTTTGAATGGACAACCTCTAGCATCTGCCACAGTAACATTTATTCCCCATGGACAGACAAAGGGGATTGAGTGTCAGGGGACGACCGACGAATCAGGGCAGTACACACTCAAACAACAGCATGGGACAGAGGGAGCGCCTCCCGGGAATTACAAAGTAGTCGTCAGCCGTCTATTACGGGGGGATGGAACACCACTTCCTAAGGAAGGTGCGGGGGCAGGGGGAATTGCAACAGAAACACTTTCACGCCGTTATAGTGACGTAACCAAAACAAAATTGACAGCCGTCGTACCTCAAGAGGGGGGCGAGTTCAAGTTCGACCTTAAGAGCAAGAAATAGAGACTGGCTGAAATGTACGTCGGATGGAGTGCTATTTAATGTTACCAGCCTGACATTTTTAGTTCGTCCTATAATGCTTAACTCCTGTCCCACAATGGTTGTTTACCGTTGATCAAACTTGCAGACTGCTGCTGAATATTCAGCTACGCTGCTTTATACAACATCCGGTAAAATAAACGAGTTTTACATTGCGCGGCTTTCCTTTAGCAGTACCAGGGTCGGATCTTACTTTAGTTCCACTTGGGTTTGTGACAGGTGTTTTTCTGCAGATTGAGTGAGACACATATCAATTTCAATTAAGATCTTGAGTGCTCTATAAGCACATCTCCTGAGACTTATGATTTTGTTGATCGGCGTGAGAGTGTCAAGCGGTGATAGCGTGAAATGCTTTGATAGTAAAGCGATCTGTTTTGATGACGGAATGAACATGTCGCGAACTTGTTTGACAGGCGTGAAATGAGCGTAAACATCGAGAACTACCAGAGTGGCATTTTTTGTAAAATCATAAAAAAGGGCTCGTTTTTCGTACTGAATAAGAAGTAGAGGGAGAAATCGATTCACTGGAGGAAAACATCTTTCGCGCGCGCGACGCAGATTGCGCAGTTTAAGAGAGGGCAGTTCTGTGTCAAGCAGAATAAAAAACCTTGAATTCATGGAGAAAAATGAATTTACAAAGTTCTTGTATTTGTCTAGAGGATTTTGTTCAGCAGGAGTTGCGACATGGTTTATTCAATCAAATATTGAAGTTGTGAGGTAAATGTTATTTGTAAATAAGGTGTAAGCAGTCTGGGAGGCATTCGATTTCTTTTCTGTTCTCATGAACTCTTCATGAAAATGAGGGGCAGCCCTTGCAGATTAACCAGGGCCAGGTTCAAAATAGGCGAATTCTTTTTTCTTTTCATCAGGGTGGATGTAACGATGTGGTCTTCGCGATTGTTCTGGAAGCTGTTTCTGGTTTATGCCGGTTTAAATATTGCGTCTGCGATCGTGTTTGCTTTGATTGTTTCCGGGCGTCAGCAAACTCAGGTTGATGAGCAGGTTCGACAACGCCTGCATGATTCAGCTGTCATTATGGGGAGCAGCTTGGAGGGTGTTTTCCAACAGGGGCCTACGGAAAGTCTGCAAAAAAAAGTCAAAAAACTTGGGAAGAAGACAGGGACGCGGCTGACTTTGATTGATATGGATGGTGTTGTCATTGCCGACTCTGACCAGGATACCTTGAAGTTGGTTCAAGACATGGAAAATCACAAAAACCGCGTTGAAATTATTCAGGCGATTTCTACCGGCTCTGGTAGTTCTAAACGAATGAGTCCGACTTTGAGTGAGCCGATGCTGTATTATGCTGTTTTATTTAAAGAAGAGGAGCAGCCCGAAGGTGTGGTGCGCGTTGCGATTACGATGGCGAAAATCCAGGAAGAAGTTTCTGCTGTTGAAAAGCTGATTTGGGGTATTGCTTTAGTTGTCAGTTTTACGGTGATGCTACTGACTTACTGGGTTGTAGCGCGAATGATTCGACCTTTGACCATTTTGACAAACGCTGCCGAATCGATTGCCGGGGGAGAATATGATCAGAAGCTCTATTTTCCACAACATGATGAATTGGGGATTCTGGCTCAATCTTTCAATCACATGAGCCATGAGATGGCAGAACGCGTGAGACAGTTGCAGGCAAGCGGAGATCGTTTGGGGACTGTGCTGGAAGGTATGGTAGAAGGAGTGATCGCGATCAATGAACGCCAGCATGTACTGTTTGCAAACGAATCTGCCGGTCGACTTCTTTTTTTCTCACCCGAAGAGGCTGAGGGAAAGCCACTTTTTGAGTCAGTTCGCAATCATCAGCTACAAAGAGCGGTGACGGAAGTACTGAATACCTTAGAGCCTCAACGTATGGAAGTCGAACTGGAGAGCACCAGTGATCGGATTTTAGGGGTAACAACGACACCTTTGCCCGGAGAACCTTGTCCTGGATTAGTAATTGTTTTGTTTGATATGACGGAGCTTCGGAGGTTGGAGTCATTAAGACAGGAGTTTGTGGCCAATGTATCGCATGAACTGAAAACTCCCTTAAGCTCAATCAAAGCCTATACGGAAACGCTTATTCGAGGGGCGAAGGACGATCCGGAAATCAGTCAGACATTTTTAATGAGAATTGAAGAACAGGCTGAGCGTCTACATGAATTAATTATGGACCTGATTAGCTTAGCGAGTATTGAATCAGGAAATCAGGTCTTTGACATTATTGACATCGAATTAGGGCCCTTTGTTGAAATATGTCTCGTTGACCAGCAGAAAGTTGCCGAAGCTAAAAACATCGAATTGATAGTCGAAGCAAAAGAGCCTGGCATTAAAGTGAAAGCGGATGAAGAAGGCTTGCATCAAATTCTTGGCAACTTGATTAATAATGCGATTAAATACACTCCCGACCAGGGGCGGATTACGATTCGCTGGGAATGGGATGATCCCAATATGGTACTTCTGGAAGTGGAAGACACAGGAATCGGGATTGAGGAAAAACACCAGGCGCGCCTGTTCGAACGGTTTTTCCGGGTTGATAAAGCCCGTTCGCGTGAACTTGGTGGAACCGGGCTCGGGCTTTCCATTGTTAAGCATCTGGTTCAGTCCTTCAATGGTACTATTGGCGTGACCAGTAAAGTCGGTGAAGGAACCACCTTTACCGTTCGGCTTCCCAGAGGCTAAAAGTAGTGCGTTGTGTTTTAAGTTGTTATTTATAAAAGACTTGCGATATTTTTGGTCTCTGGTTCAATGTTCCAAAAAGATTAAGCACTTCATCGTTTCTTAATATTGTCTTAACAATTAATGGGTATGGTAGCCAGCATCTGAAAAAGGTGTTTTGGCATTGGGTCGCTCTGATCTGGTTTCTTAAAAGCCCTCAATCAACTCAAATTTCAAACTTGTTTATTAACGTACCAAATTGGGAGAGACACGCGAAATGATCACAACAAATATAGGGAAAGTATTGGGACTGCTCTGCTTGGCGGTTAGTGTTTCCCTGGTTGGGGCTGGCTGTAATGGGAAAAGTGAGACTGGAACAGAACCCGCTGCAAAAAAAGCCGGTACTGAAACTGATCCTGCCGGTGGTACAGGTGAAGCACTCTCTGGTAGTGTAAAAATTGACGGTTCCAGTACTGTGTACCCCATTAGTGAAGCGGTCGCTGAAGAGTTCCGTAATGTGCATCCCAAAGTGCGTCCGATTGTTGGTATTTCGGGTACCGGTGGCGGGATGAAAAAGTTTATCGCCGGCGAAATCGACATCTGTGATGCCTCACGTGGAATGAAAGAAAAAGAAGCTGCCGCCTGTAAAGAAAAAGGGATTGAATTTATAGAACTCTCTGTCGCATTCGATGGTTTGGCTGTGATTGCAAATCCTAAGAATACCTGGTGTGACTGCTTGACAGTTGGCCAACTTAAGGAATTATGGCGACCTGAAAGCGGAGTCAAGCAGTGGAAAGACCTTGATCCCAAATGGCCTGCAAAAGATATTAAGCTATATGGGCCAGGTACTGATTCCGGTACTTTTGATTACTTTACTGAAGCAATCGTAGGCGAAGAAAAAGCGAGTCGTGCAGATTATACCGCTAGCGAAGATGATAACGTCCTGGTGACTGGAGTTCAGTCAGATGAAAATGCTCTAGGTTATTTTGGATACGCTTATTACGAAGAGAACAAAGACAAACTGAAATTATTAGCCGTGGATGGTGGTAAAGGTTGCACAAAGCCCTCTTTGGAAACGGTGCGTGATAACTCTTACGCTCCTCTTTCTCGCCCTTTGTTTATCTATGTTCGAAAGTCTGCTTTAGAACGACCTGAAGTTGTAGCATTCGTGAAATTTTATCTTGAAAACGCAGCGCAACTTGCCAAAGAAGTAGGGTATGTGCCTGTATCAGATGAAGTTGCCAAGGCAAACCAAGATGCCCTTAAGGGAGCATTGTCTAAGTGACAGAAAAACGTTCCAACGAAGAACAACCAATAGAGATGGAACTCAGCGAGGTCGCTGCAATCAAGCTACCTCGCTCTACTTCTTTAGAAAGCGCTGGCGGTTTATGGGGTCGCCTGCGTCCTTTCTATGAAGGTTTCATTCATTTCAGCCTATTTGTTTGCGCCAGTGTCTCTGTGCTGGTGACCGTAGGTATTGTAGTTGTCTTATTATATGAATCGGTTCAATTTTTCTTTGATGTGTCGATTATTGAATTTTTGACTGGAACGAAATGGACGCCTCTCTTAAAGCCCCAACATTTTGGAATTTTACCTTTATTGTGTGGGACGATGTTGGTTGCCGGTGGAGCAGCAATTGTTGCTGTACCGATTGGCTTGGGAACCGCCATCTATCTCAGTGAATATGCGTCTCCCCGTTTTCGTGATATCGTCAAGCCACTTTTAGAAGTTCTCGCAGGTATTCCTTCTGTTGTTTACGGATATTTGGCGATTGTCTTTGTTTCACCAATCATACGCTACTTGTTTCCCAGTGCCGGGGTCTTTAATGCTGCTAGCGCCTGTATTGTTGTAGGTATAATGATTTTGCCTATGATCATTTCTCTAAGTGAAGACATTTTGCAGTCTGTTCCCTTATCGCTGCGAGGTGCTGCATTTGCTTTGGGGGCTAACAAGTTTGAAGTGACTGTGCGTGTGGTTGTCCCTGCTGCTTTGTCTGGAATCATTGCCAGTTTTCTATTAGCAATTTCACGTGCGATTGGAGAAACAATGGCTGTGACTTTGGCTGCCGGAGCAACTCCTAAACTGACGTTAAACCCTTTGGAAAGTATCCAGACGATGACTGCTTATATCGTACAAGTCAGTCTGGGAGATACCCCTACGGGAACGGTTGAATATCGGACCATTTTTGCCGTGGGGTTAATGTTGTTTATCACCACAATGACGATGAATATTATGGCTCAATACATTCTCTCCCGTGTAGGGGAAAAATACGAATGAGTACAAAACTGGATATCTACACAACCAAACGTCGTGGCCGGATCGTTAACTTTTTATTCACTTCGATCTGCTTTCTGGCAACGATTACCTGTGTGCTCATGTTGTTGGTATTGATATGGAATATCATTATCCAGGGGAAGGGTTGGTTGAGCTGGGACTTTATCGAACGGCTTCCCTCTCGTTTTCCTCAGAAAGCGGGGATTAAGACTGCTTTATATGGAAGTATCTGGCTGATCAGTCTGATTGCTTTGTTTTCTGTTCCTCTGGGAGTGGGGGCAGCAGTTTATCTTGAAGAATATGCTTCCAAAAGTCGCTGGCGAAAATTAATTCAATTGAATATTTCTAATCTGGCAGGTGTGCCTTCTATTGTCTATGGAATTCTCGGACTGGGTTTGTTTGTACGGGCCCTGGCTTTTGAACGGAGTATTCTCTCTGGAGCGTTGACTCTGACACTGGTTGTTCTACCGATTATCATTATGGCTTCTCAGGAAGCATTAAGGGCAGTACCAGATTCAATTCGTCGCTCTGCTTACGCTTTAGGGGCCACACGTTGGCAAACAGTCTGGTATCAGGTTTTACCGGCTTCTCTACCGGGAATTATGACCGGCGTCATTTTGTCACTTTCTCGTGCCTTAGGCGAGGCAGCACCTTTACTTATAGTAGGAGCGGCGGCTTACGTGCCATTCGTACCTGAAAAACTTTCAGATGAATTTACAGCGCTACCGATACAAATATTCAATTGGTCAGCCAGGCCACAAGAAGATTTTCATCACCTTGCTGCTGCAGGGATCCTGGTGCTTCTCATAGTTTTAGTCAGCATGAATGCTGTGGCAATTTTTGTCCGCCACAAATATGGGAAAAAGATTCGCTGGTAATGCTTTGAGTTTTTAATAGTAGTAATAAATTCGAAAAATGTTCGACATATATTTGATGGCAAACATCTATAATTGGACTCAGCAAGGATTTTCAATCCATGGCTTCTACACCTTCGGTTAAAAAAATTATGCAACCATCCGAAAAGGCGACATCTGGTTATTCCTCGGCTCCAATGGTCCGTCCTTCAATACCAGAAGGAAAGAGTATGCGGACTGCCGATGAATTAGCGCAGGCCACTGAAAAAATCAGTGTGCGCGATTTGTCATTTTATTATTCGGACAACCGTGCTTTAACAGACATTTCGCTTTCCATTCCCGAACGTTGTGTCACCGCATTTATTGGTCCTTCTGGTTGCGGTAAGTCAACATTTTTGCGGTGTCTCAATCGTATGAATGATATGATTGAAGGAACGCGGGTCGAGGGAAAAATACTGTTGGAAGGACAGGATATTTACTCATCCAAAACTGATATTGTTACTTTGCGAAAGCGAATTGGAATGGTGTTTCAGAAGTCAACGCCTTTTCCCAAGTCGATCTTTGATAATGTTTCCTTCGGGCCTAAAATTGCAGGTATCAAGAAGAAGAAAGATTTATACGAAATTGTAGAACGGTCATTACAGCGGTCGGCCCTCTGGGACGAAGTGAAAGACCGTTTAAGTGAATCAGCTCTGAATTTATCTGGTGGACAACAGCAGCGATTATGTATTGCTCGTGCTTTAGCGAATGATCCAGACATCTTGTTAATGGATGAGCCGGCATCTGCTTTAGATCCTGCCTCCACAGCTCGCATTGAAGATTTGATTTTTGAACTAAAAGAACAATATACGATTGTAATTGTGACGCATAATATGCAACAGGCAGCACGGGTTTCAGATCAGGCTGCGTTTTTCTATCAAGGTTTGTTGGTGGAATCTGGAGCGACGGAAGAGCTTTTTACAAACCCCAAAAAGCAGCAAACCGAAGACTATATTACTGGCAGGTTTGGATAAACCATGACGAAACACTTACAGCGTGACATGGAATCGCTTGAAAGGGAGATCATCACCCAATCTTCGCTTGTGGAAGAAATGATCTCTAAGGCAAGCCGCGCACTATTTGAGGTACAAGTTGATCTGGCGAATGAAGTCATTGAAAAAGAGCATGCCATCAACGAAAGTGAAGTCAAAATTGAAGAAGACTGCTTGAAAATATTGGCGCTTCATCAACCTGTGGCTGTCGATTTGCGCGAAACAGCTACTGTGCTTAAAATCAACAATGATCTGGAGCGGATCGCAGACTTAGCTGTGAATATTGCAGAACGTACTATCGGGCTCTCGCATTATCCAAATTTTCGCATTCCTCCTGCACTTGAGCCAATGACAAAAGTGACCGTTTCCATGCTTCGTGATGCAATTGATGCGTTTATCGATTTTGATACAGATAAAGCACGCGATGTTTGTAAACGAGATGATATCGTTGATGAGTATAATCGGGAAATTATCAATGAGATTTATGTGTTGATGCAATCCGATTCTGAAATCATCAAGCCGGCATTACATTTTTTCTCTTCAGCTCGCCACATCGAACGTATTGCCGACCATACTACTAATATTGCCGAAGATGTGATTTATTTAACGGAAGGCGAAATTATTCGCCATCGTCACAAAGAAACATTTTCTACCTGATTCGTTTTAACTTATAAGTGGTGAAACAAAAAGATATGTCAAAGAAACGCATTCTTGTAATTGAAGATGATCGTTCTCTCTCTGAAGTTCTCGCATATAACCTGCGACAGGAGAAATATGATGCTGTTGTTGCCTTGGATGGAATGGATGGGCTTCGACAGGCACAACTCAAAACGCCGGATTTGATTATCTTGGACTTGATGCTTCCGCAAATGGATGGCTTGGAGGTTTGCCGTAGATTACGTTCCGACCCAGTAACCAGTAATGTGTTGATTCTCATGCTAACTGCAAAGTCAGAAGAAACAGATCAGGTTGTTGGTTTTACACTGGGGGCAGATGACTATGTTCCCAAGCCATTCAGCGTAAAGATTCTGCTGGAGCGAATTAAAGCTTTGCTCAGGCGTCGCGAAAGCAATGGAGAAGCATCTGATACGATTGTGAGCCAAGGTGTCATGATTGATCGGCGGCGGCATCGAGTCATGATTGACGACGTACCGATTTCTCTGACGCGGAGTGAATTTGAATTACTGGAAGCACTCGTCAGGCAACCAGGGCGTGTTTTCTCACGAGCTGAGTTAATTGACGCAGCCTTAGGTGATGATGCGTTGGTTTTGGAACGGACAATCGATGTTCATATCCGTGCATTGCGTCAAAAATTAGATAAACATTCCGAACTCATCGAGACCGTCCGTGGTGTAGGCTACCGATTCCGAGACCCCGATACGGCTTTCAAAAAGCAGACAACATAAACCTCTCATTCAAGCTTCGGCATGCTTTATGGACCGACTGGATTCGCTGTGGGCTCTACTCTGTGTGTACCTAAGCGGTTTACGTGATTATTCCGTATTTGCGATGTCTGCCTTTTCTTTCGATAGGTACTTTTTGTGCGCTGTTTCAGATGGTAAAACCCTCCGAAGACAAAAAATCTTTTTTCAATGTAGTTGACAGCTTTGCAAAAACCGATATACTAATCCTAGTTGAGACTGAGTCTCATACTCTACTTGCCACAAGGTCAAACCTAAAAACAGGGTTATAGAGTCGCCTGCCTACATAACCCTTTGGTAACCAAGAGATAAACCTAAAATCAAAAAAGCGTTTGTTACACAAAGTGCCACAAACGCCTGGGTATTAAGTGATATGTCAATCGTTACAGAGAGCAAGTTCAAACAATCTTCAGTAAAACAGATCAAGGAATCTGTACCACGTCAGCGATTACTCTGTCATTGCCTCAAAGTTACACATGAAGTTGTCCGTCAGTGTATCACTGATACCAGTGCGGAATCTGTGCATGAGGTGATGCGTGGCTGTGGTGCAGGAAAAGGCTGCACTGCCTGTCATTGCCGGATTAAAGATTTGCTTGCTGGTTCATGCGATGATTGCGGCCAATCTAAACGACGCTGCCTCTGCACCGTTCAGGCTGGTTGAATCTCACTTATTCTCTGATCTGCTCTGCCAGGTAGTTCTGAAGCCCGACCTGCTTGATCAATTCAAGCTGTGACTCACACCAGTCAATGCTTTCTTCAGATTCAACAACCATCTGGTCCATCAATTCACGGCTGCCAGCATCTTTTTCCTGGTGGCAAAGCTCGATAGCTTCGTTATAGGTGGCAACGCCTTTTGTTTCCAGTTCCAGGCTGTTTTGAATTTGTTCTTCCACATTTTGCCCAACGCGGATCACATCGTAACGTGCTATTTCAGGAACGCCATCCAAATAAAGAATTCTGTCAATGACTTGATCGGCATGTTTCATTTCTTCAATTGATTCATCATAGAAATGCTTGGCCAACTTGTCGAAGCCCCAGTCTTTACACATCTTTGATGAGATAAAATACAAATTGATTGCCGTCAATTCGATTGTTAATCCACTGTTTAAGGCATCGATGATTTTCTGGCTACCCTTCATTGGTACTACTTTCTTTCGTTTTTTTGTAATGCTGGTATTTATATTTCAAAGGTTCGAGCAGAGTTGATTCGTTTTGCTGACCTGAAATAGTATTCGTAAATCAGCATGCTTCTTCCAGACTGAAGTTGATCAAAATCAGCTATTTCTGAGTATTGAAACGAGATCTCCACTCTATTCACCAATCAGGCAGGTCTTAACTGATACCGATTCTCAATCGCAGGCAGAATGGTTATGGCTTGAGCTTTAAAAGTTCTACTTTGCGAAATTCAATTGGGTGGCTTTCGGACTGAAGCGAAATCGTTCCTTTTTCCAGCATGATTGGTGCCCCATTCTGAATGAGCTTTTGGGCATCTGCATCTTTTTTGTCTAACTGAGGCTTTGTGTATGAAAGCACAGTTTTGCCATTCACCCGATGATTGATGATTTCATTTCCGCGCACTTCGACTTCCACTGTGACCCATTGATCCCCGTGGTAGGTTTGAGAATGAGAGCTCGTACAATGTGGCTTAAACAACTTGTCGTTCATTACAACGTGCGTACCTGGAGTGCACAGATTAGCCGTCGGGCGTTTCCCAGTCCCTTTGCCTCCGAGTAATTGAACTTCAATGGAAACGGGGAAACGCTGGTCTTTGGTCATGGTTTCTGGTGTCTGTCCATGAACCATGATCCCGCTATTACGAAATGCCCAGCCAGGTCCACCTTTGGATTGCTCTCCTGTGAAACGATATTCAACACGGATGATATAATGAGAAAATGGATCTTTGTAAAAAAGATGGCCAAATTTTTCTGCGAACTCATCATATTGATCATAGGAGACTTTCAGTAAGCCATCTTCCACACGAAACGTATTCCCGAAGTTTTCATTCAAATCATAGCCGCGAATCTTCACATTCCAGCCATCAAGGTTTTTCCCATTGAATAACGGAATCCATTCTTCCTGTGTCTTCGTTTCTTCTGCTGGTATGGTTGTCGGAAGGCAAGTGCTCAAACATAAACACCAACAAAATATAAGAAAGGATAATGATTTCACGAATGGTTTCCTTTAACATCAAAGATGGATTTCAGGGGTGAAAGATAATTTCACAGAAAGGGAAGAACATCGTAATGCTCACAGGGGGTCTCATGCTCATTATAATCCGTAGCCTGGGAAATAGCACGGTTTTGTGAGTGAACTTTCTGGAATTCGATGGGAAGCACTATCGCTTGGATTATTAATCTAACAAAAAACGCCCGTTTTCCGAAACGGGCGTTTTTTAGTGAATTCTCTTCGTCACCAGATCGCTGGTGATTGGAAGCTTAGCTACCAGATTCTTCTTTTTTGGGCTCTTCACCACCTTCTGGTACTTCAGCTCCAGCACCACCGGTTGTCGAGCCAGCTTCTGCAGGGGCATCTGCGGCGGGCGTATCAGCTGCAGGTTTGTCAGCTGAGTTAGAAGCAGGTTTGCCGCATCCGACGGTCCATGCTGAAATACTTACAGTAACGAGCACAGCGCAAAGCCGACCCCATTTTGTGAAAGACATTGTATTGTCCCTTCTGAATTGTTGTTAAAAAACTAAGTCAAGCGTTTCCTGCTTTTAAAAACAGGCAAAGGTCTAGAAGCATTAAAAAATGAGACTCACCAGATTTCAAGAGTCATAAAGTATTTAAAGTCAGAATTCATTTTGAAAATAGTAAACGAATGGGCTTTTTCACTTTAACATGAGTGATTTCACTACATCTTTTCTTATGATTATGGAAAATAAGTGGTTTAAGGTGTTTAAATTGGCTAAAAAAATAGTTGATTGTGGAGTGCCAAAAAGTATAGTAAAGGTCAAGCATAAATCTCTAAAAACAAGGGATTTATGGAAGAATTAGTGTAGATGGGATATTTAGAATTCTCAAAATTTTTATGAGAAACTTCCATATAACAGTTTGCTAATTCGATTCGGGTTTGTCACACTAATTTCAGATTGAGGAATTTAGCTTTTTCAAAATATTCTTTTTGTTGAGCCAGTTCGTTATCCCAATCATTTTCATTATTCTTGTGTTCTAATACGCTATGCGTATTTTTTAGTGTGTCATCATTTGAATTTCTAACTGACTTCAAGTGATGATCAGTTACAGAGTGACAATAAACTCCGTTTTATTGTCGAGAGACTTTTAAGATTAGAGGATGGGCTTCACATGGCCACAGGAACAATCAAAAAAATTACTGAAAAAGGGTTTGGTTTCATTAACGATGGCCAGCAGGACATCTTTTTTCATCTTTCATCACTGGATGGTGTCACATTCGATCAGCTTGTAGAAGGTCAAACTGTTGAGTTTGAAACTGAAAAGAGCGATCGCGGTTTGCGTGCAGTTCGAGTATCTACTTCCGAGTAGGCATTACATTTCAATTCCACGTCTCAACGGGATTGTGTAATATTCCTAGCCCCGGTATTTCAATAACGGCTTGGTCTCCAGGCTGAAGGTATACAGGGGGCTTACGGGCCATTCCAACTCCAGGAGGCGTACCGGTGAAGATAATATCGCCCGGTTCGAGTGTCAGGAACTGAGACACGAATTGGATTACCTCTTCCACGGTAAAGATAAATTTATCGGTATTGGAGTTTTGCATTACCTCTCCATTAAGTGTCAATTTAATGGAGAGACTGTTTGCATTTTGGATTTCATCTGCCGTTACGAGGTAAGGGCCAGTCGGGGCAAATGTGTCTGCTGTTTTCCCCAACAGCCACTGTCCGCCCGGTCGTCCTATTTGCCAGTCGCGCGCTGAAACATCATGGCCGTTCATATAGCCGGCGATGTATTGTGACGCATCCGTCTTACTCACATTACGGCACGTTTTACCTATCACAACTACGAGTTCCGCTTCATAATCGACCTCTTTGGCAATTTCTGGAATACGAATTGGCTGGTGAGGTCCGATCACTGAACTGGAAAATTTGCTGAAACAAACTGGTTCGTCAGGAAATGGCATTCCGGTTTCTTCTGCATGGTCCCGGTAGTTTAAACCAATGCAAAGTACTTTTCCTGGACTCGGAATTGGTGCCAGTAGGGTCCCTGAGATCTGTTTTCGGGCCTGTTCAGCCTGTAACGCCGCTTGTCTGGCACGATCCAATCCATCTTCTAATGAAAGTATTCCTTTAAGAGAACGCGGGAGACTTTCATCAATGGCACGAATATCAAAGAATGTCAGTTCGTTGGCTCGGTCCATTACCGAAACGACAGTTACCCCTTGTTCCGTTTGTAGAGTTGCCAACTTCATACAGGCTTTCTCCTCATATCAATCATATGCGTGAAACACAATTAGACTCGGTTGGATTGCAGAAATCTTATTCTGAGAACCTCAATCCAAGTAGTGAACGTCAGGATCATATCAAAGAGTTTTAGAAGAATCTGCATCAGAAAAGGTTTTCCCTGTCTGGCTGTCAAATAACTGATAGGTAAGATTTTCATCTGATCTATGGATTGCTATGCTGGAGGAAATCAAATGCCTCTGCTGGAAAGAGGCGAAGTTTAAAAACATTTCCTGGTTCATTTCTGGATGACATCATGACTAAAGCGACTTATAAAGATGCTGGCGTTGACCTGGATCTCTATCAGAAAGCAATGTCTTCCATTCATCCAATGCTTGCCAAGACACATCTTGCACAAAAATCACGTGTGATGGATTTGCCCGGTGGATTTGCAGGCTTGTTTCGTCTGAATAATCCGGAATCAGGAAAGGCGGGACGCAATTATCAAGATCCTGTCTTAGTGTCTGGAACCGATGGTGTCGGAACGAAAATCAAAGTTGCACTTGAAGCGGAAATTTATAACACCATTGGAATCGATCTGGTTGCGATGTGTGTGAATGATTGTCTCTGTCTGGGGGCAGAGCCTTTGTTTTTCCTGGATTATATTGCACTAGGTAAAGATGATCCTGAAAGACTGGTCGAACTGATGGATGGCGTCACTAAAGGATGCGTCCTTTCCAAAGCAGCCCTGTTAGGCGGGGAAACTGCGATCATGCCTGATTTGTATGATGATGGCGATTTTGATATGGCCGGTTTTTGTGTGGGAGTGGTTGAACGCAACCTGATACTGGATGGCCATGCGATTCAAGCAGGAGACGTAGTGCTTGGTCTGGAATCGAGTGGTTTTCACTCAAATGGTTATAGCCTGATTCGCAAAGTCGTATTTGAGATAGCAGGTATGGGGATCAATGATCCAATTGAAGAGCTGAATCAACGCACTGTCGCTAACTTGTTGTTGGAACCGACACGCATTTATGTCTCCGCCATTGATTCGGTCGCTCAAGATTATCCGGATCAGATTGTCTTCAGTGGTTTAGCACACATTACTGGTGGAGGGTTGGTAGAAAATGTCGAACGCATTTTACCAGCAAATCGACGAGTCGAGATGAAAAAGTCGGCTTGGGAAGTACCAGATTCTTTCAAGTGGCTGCAATCTTTAGGCGGCATTGATGAAGAAGAAATGTTCCGGGTTTTCAATATGGGTATTGGTATGGTCGCCATCGTGCGTGCAGAACATGCCAGCGCTGTTCAGGAAAAGTTGCAGGCCAGTCAATTCCCAGTACACGTGCTAGGTAAAGTGACTGAAGGCGAAAAAGTAGTGACACTCGACTGATCTCAGCTTGTTTGTAGAGTTACAATTTAGGCTCGCGCTCTCCATGTTTTTAAAGCACTTACTGATGTGCGGTGCGATAAGCTCAACTTCGCATCTTTTGTTCAATTATCTGAGCACAGAACAGGCCAGACCTCTGAATTCATAATTTGCTTTCAAATGGGTAACATCGCTTAAGTCATCATTCGTGCAGATTAATCTGGATTTGATCGTGGTTCTCGATTCTCTGTTTTATTTGCTAAACTGGTCTTCTTTTCAGATATTCTGATCTTTAAATCAGCCTAAACCTTAAAAGTAGGTTTTTTAAATATAAATCACGTAGAATATATTCTTTTTTATTGTTCTAAAACCTTGTTCTGGTTCGAAAATGAATAATGACTCCGGTGTCCGATATGTGGACATTTGGACCAATCTTTGGTTGATGTTATGTTCTTCTGACTCAGTCAATTCTGAATTTCAATCAGGAATCGAGATTAATGGAACGCCCTGCCCCTACAGGTTTTGAGAGGACATTTGCAGACGACGATATCATTGTCAGCAAAACGGATCTGAAAGGTCTCATAACCTACGCGAATCACACTTTTATGGAGGTCTCGGGTTATACAGAAGCTGAGTTACTGGGAAAACCTCACAACCTGATTCGGCATCCCGATATGCCCCGCTGTGTGTTTAAGTTACTTTGGGACACACTTGAAGCAGGAAATGAAATCTTTGCCTACGTCATTAATCTTTGTAAAAACGGAGATCACTATTGGGTACTCGCGCATGTGACACCCAGCTTTGACGACTTGGGAAATATCATTGGTTACCATTCCAGCCGTCGCGTTCCTGAGCCTGCGGCCATTTCAAAAGTCAAAACTCTTTATCAATCTCTCAAACACATTGAAGATTCCGCATCGAATTGGCGTGTTGGCATGCAGCATGCAACGGACTCTTTGCTTGCTCAGTTAGAAGAGGCAGGAATTGAATACGATGAATATGTCTTCGCACTTTGAGAATATGTTATTTTAATCAGTTCAAGTGAGGTAGTTGAACCGATGAACCGAATTGCTATTGTGATGAACAAAACAGACCAATTCTGTTTGATTTAACAGAGGTGACAGATGTTAAAACTGGATACTCCAGAACTGAATTCCGATGCCGGTAATATGGCACTATCCGTCTCGGGAGATGAGAGAGCAGAACTGGAACAATACAGACACTGGATTAAAAATTTAGCGGATGTTTGTGAATCTGCTTCGCAGGGAAATTTGGAAGCACGTTTGCTGCATGTTGATGTTGATGGTGATTTGGAACGCGCAATCCGTTCGATTAATGGGCTGCTCGATTATACCGATGCATTTGTAAGAGAATCAAAAGCATCTCTCACAGCATCTGCAAATGGTAAATTTTTCCGAAAGGTCCTTTTGAGAGGTATGCGGGGAAGTTTCAAACAGGCTTCTGAGGTGATTAACTCTGCCGGTGATAAAATGAAGCATCAGGCAGAAGAGATCGAACAGGCTGGTGTCAGGCGACTGGAGATGGCAGACGCTTTTGAGAAGGAAGTTCAAGGGATATCGACGATCGTTTCAGCCGCAGCAACACAATTACATGCGACCGTTCAATCATTGAAAGAGGTCACGGAAAGAGCGAGCCAGGAAACAACAGATGCAGTAGAATCTGTAAATCAAACCAGCCAAAATGTAAATGTCGTCGCAGAATCTACCGTCCAGTTGAATCACTCGATTCAGGAGATTGATTCCAGAGTCAAAGAATCGACAGAAGTAGTGCAACAAGCGGTCAACGAAAGTGAGCATGCGAAAGAGTTCATGTCGGGTTTGGTGGAAGCAACTGGTGGCATTGGTTCAGCAGCAAAAATGATTGCTGATATTGCCAAACAAACCAACTTATTGGCGTTGAATGCCACCATCGAAGCAGCACGTGCAGGCGAAGCAGGCGCTGGTTTTGCTGTTGTAGCATCGGAGGTCAAAGTCCTTGCTCAAGATACTGCAAAAGCAACCGATCATATCACAGATCAGATTCGTCATATTCAGGGAATTGTTGATGACGCGGTTTCGAATATTTCGACGGTCAGTAGCACAATTCGAAAAGTAGATGAAATCAGTGACTCAATTTCCACTTCGATTTCAGAGCAAAGTCAAGTCATTTCTACAATTCATCAAAACGTAGAAAATGCTGCAGAGAAGACGGCTCAAACAACTGATAGTATCCAGAATGTTTCAGCAACTGCAGACGAAACAAGCCATTCGACTCGAGATCTATTGTGTGCGGCCAACGATATTTCACAACAGTCCGAAAGCTTAAACAGCGCAGTCAATCAATTTCTGGCCACCATTCGTTCTAACTGAGAGAAACTTTCATAGTTTCAAATGGATTTCGTTTTTCTCCAGATGACGAACGATAAGCCAGGTGATCCAGAAGAACAGAACAAAACTGCCCCAGGCGTACCAGGCAGGAGAGTCTTTCGTAGCAAATGGTTTGACCGCTTCCATTACAAGATCATGCAGAATGTAAGCGACTAATGCATTGGTGCCTAGTGTTCTGAATAGAGACAATTCCCAGCCTCGCCGATCACAGGCCAGATGGAACAGCAGATACACAAACAATGACAAACCCGCTGCAAAGAACAGATATGAGAGCGTACCCGCGCGCTGACTCATCATCCAGTAGTTCCACTTTCTCTGCTCCTGTCCGGGTGGTTTGACGAAGGGAGGCTCAGCCAGATAAGCAGTGATTGGATTTCCTTGTTTGGCTTTGAATTGCGCTTTGTCTGGAACTACTGGGTGTGTTGCCAGCTTCTGCTTTTGAAAAACAGGGTTTGCTTGTTCTGCCAGGGGAACATCATAGAAACGGGTACCGCACGAGATGATCCAGCCCAATAGCATTAACACGATTGACCAGAACAAAATTGGTTTCACGCGCGGCAAATCTTTGGCTTCAACAACCCAGTCGCACGCTAATGTACCAATGATTGCTGGGATGGTCCAGGTTAGAAAACCTAGTGGTCCCCCATCGATTCCGTTTGGTGGAGAATTAACCCACGTGAAGTAGAAGTAATAGGAAAGGACGAGATGTGCCGCGGCAGAGAAGATCATGTATGCGATTCTGACGGATGCCCGCGCTCGAATGACAGGCACGATCCAGAGTGAGGTTACTGCGATATGCATCAGCGTTTGAAACCAGGTTCGCTTCAAAGGGCCTGCGATTGCGCCCCAGATTCCGATTGATTGCAGCTCGGTCCAAGTTTTGGCAATGGGAGAGACTCGGTAAATAATCAGTGATACCAATACCAGCCCGAGTAATCGCCTTACAACCCGCATATATGCAGAGAATGCTCCTTCTGTTCTCACTCGTCTCCCGAATGTCAGTCGAAACGCAAAGCCGACTGCAAACAGGAAGTGAGGCATAATAGTGTCAGCATAGCTGCAGTACGTATTGTGGTGTTTCAATACTACCGGACAAACAACAAAAAATCCCATATAGTTCACCAGGAACATACCAGCAATTGTGTAGCCGCGAAATTGATCCAATGAAATGATACGCTTGTTTGAACTAGAAGACGTCGTTTGGGTAGTGGCTGTGTTCGCCATACTGTTTGAACTTTTTCAGAAGAGTTAAAGGAAAAAGTGAAGGAGATATTGTTAGTCTCTGTTAATTAATATACGAGTTGATGCTGGAAATGAAACGTGACTGCGTGAATTCTGTTAGATATTCAACGTATTTCAAAGAGCAACTGAGCGAGCTTCAATGTTTATAATCAATCGAGTGATGAACTTGTGGCCTGATTTGGTGTTTCAAAGTTACTTTTCTTGTGCTTTCTGATTACGACGATACATTCCTGGGGTAATGTCAGTCTGTTTTTTGAATGCCACATTCAGATACTCGGGATGTTGAAATCCGGTTCTTTCTGCGATTTTGATCAATGACAAATCGGTCTCTTCTAAAAGTTGCTTGACTCGGTCGAGTCTAATACGCATGATTTCTTCGTGAGGCGATCGGCCAATCATTTTTTGAAAGCGGCTTTCCAGTACACGGCGGGAAAGAGGAATTGATTTAAGAACATCTTGCACATTGATACCATCACAGGCATGATGACGAATGAACCGAACGGCATCGGAAATGAACTTATCGTCAATGGCTTGAATATCCGTGGATTGTCGTGTCGCAATACCCAATGGTTTAATCAAATGTGCTTCTGAAGAAACGATATGACCGGAAATCATCTGATCTAGCAAAGCCGCAGCTTCATAGCCAGTTTGATGTGTATTCGGAATGATACTGGAAAGCGGAGGCTCTGAAAGGTTACAGAGAATCTCATCATTATCCACGCCGAGAATGGCAACTTCTTCCGGGACAGAAACATTGATCGTGCGACACACATCGAGTAGCTGTTGCGCTTTGATATCGTAACATGCCATCACCCCCACTGGTTTGGGGAGTTGAAGAATCCATTCAGAGAGCCGCTGCTGTTCTCGTTCCCAGGGAATCGCTTTTTGGCGCCTTGTTGACTGAGGATAGACGTGGCAGTCAAAACCTGCATTATTGATCGATTGGTGAAAATGTTCTTCCCGCCAGCAAGACCAGTTGAAACGATGATCGCCACAAAAGGCATAGTGTTGAAAGCCCCGTTCGATCAAATGTTGTGCAGCCAGAGTCGCAATCGCATGATCATCAGTTTCAACCCAGGGAAGTGAAGGTGCCAAACGGGCAGCGCTCACATCGACAGCGGGCACGCTACTTTTGACAACTGCATCAGCAATTTTACTATTTTCAATCCTGGCAATAATCCCATCACCGTGCCAACTGTTGAGCCAGTTAGCGGGAACGTTACCTCTTCCATGCTCAGGAAGGTAAATCGACCAGGGATGATGTTCATGGATGTAAGACATAATCCCACGTAATAACCCCCGAGCATAAGAATTCGAAGATTCAATCAGTAAGGCAATTGAGGGGCGTTGTTTCATTTTCGATCAGCATCAAAGGTTTGTTTACGTAAATGTAATATTATTAAGGTGTTTAAGCAGCTCACTCAAGTAGAATCGCTTAATCATACTGTAAATATAGAATATCGTGAGTTTTTGTCTGGTGAAATATCACAATTTATTATGCGCAAGATCACATGGTGCCTGGTTGGCTACCTTTTAAAATAAATTGTTACATATTCATTGTGTTGGGCCATGAGATAGCAGCAAACATTGGGGAAACTAGCAGCGTAGAAGGAATGTCATGAGTCAGAAGAAAATCAATATCGCAATTGTAGGCCTTGGTTTTGGCGCGGAATTTATCCCAATCTACCAGGCACATCCTAACGCAAATATGTATGCTATTTGTCAACGGTCAGAAGAACATTTGAACGAGATTGGTGATCGCTTTGAGATTGAGAAGCGTTATACCTCTTATGATGAATTGCTGGCTGACCCAGATGTAGATGCCGTTCATATCAACACACCAATTCCCGACCATGCGCCACAGTCAATCAAAGCGTTGAAAGCTGGTAAGCATGTTGCATGCACAGTGCCTATGGCGACCACAGTTGCTGAGTGCGAGCAAATTGTCAACACAGTGAATGAAACAGGCCTAAAATATATGATGATGGAAACGGTGGTTTACAGCAGAGAGTTTCTATTCATCAAGGAGATGTATGACAAAGGTGAGTTGGGCAAGATTCAGTACATGCAGGCCAGTCATCCGCAAGATATGGAGGGGTGGCCCGAATATTGGGAACGGATGATTCCCATGCATTATGCCACACATGTGGTGAGTCCTGTGTTAGGAATGGTCAATGGTCGCGCCGAGTATGTAAGCTGTTTCGGTTCGGGAACTGTGAATGATGAAATTGCTGAGAAGTCGGGTAACCGATTTGCCGTTGAGACGTGTCATATTAAAATCAAAGATTCCGACATCGCAGCCCATATCTGGCGATTCTTGTTTGATACGGCACGTCAATATCGAGAATCTGTTGACGTGTATGGTACAAAAAAATCATTTGAATGGCCTTTAATTGAGGGAGAAAATCCGGTTTTACATACGGCGAAGCAGCCAGAACCAGAAATTCCCGAGCGTGTAGAAGTGCCCGATTACGCGCATCTGTTACCGGAGGAAATTCAAGTATTTACCCGTGCGATTCATGATGAGGAGCATCTTTCATTCTTACAGGGAGCAGGTCATGGTGGTTCGCATCCACATCTGGTAAATGCGTTTCTCAAATCCCTGGTTGAAGATTGTGAACCCTGGCCGAATGCACCGCTGTCTGCAAACTGGACCAGTGTTGGTATTTTAGCGCATGAATCAGCGTTGGCGGGAGGTGAAATCAAAAAACTGCCTGCCTTCACTTTAGAATAAACCAGTAACTGAATTACGATTTTTTAATCAATATTATATCGTCGAAATAAAACCGATTTCCGAGGGAAAAGATTATGGCTCGAAACTCCCTGCTTTTGATACTTGTGATGTTGGCATCTCCACTCCTGGCTGCTGAAGATTTCACGATTCATCAGTTTGAGCGTTTACAATTGGGGAAAGATTTCTATGCAGAGGGTGCCACTTTCGGTGATATCAATGGTGATGGCCATCAGGATCTGATTTCGGGGCCGTATTGGTATCAAGGCCCTGATTTCAAAACGAAGCACGAATATTACCCGGTAAAAGAATGGAATATCAAAGGGTATTCGGACAATTTTTTTGCTTTTGTACACGACGTCAATAAAGACAACTGGCTGGATATTGTGATTATCGGTTTTCCTGGTAAGGAAGCGTTCTGGTATGCCAATCCACAGAACAAACCTGGACACTGGAAAAAATATTTAGCACATCCAGCCGTCGATAATGAATCACCGACCTATATTGACATCACCGGTGATGGCGAACCAGAGTTGGTCTTTCATACAGGAGGGCAGCTAGGTTTTGCGGGGCCAGGTAAAGATCCGACACAACCCTGGCAATTTCATGCCATCTCTCCCAACTTGAAATACGGTCGATTTACTCACGGTTTGGGTGTGGGAGATGTCAACAGTGATGGAAAGCTGGACATCCTTGAAAAAAATGGTTGGTGGGAACAACCGGCTGATGTCAGTAAACCTGGATTTTGGACACGTCATTCTTTCAGATTTACAGGTCCGGGAGGCGCCCAGATGTATGTCTACGATGTAGACGGGGACGGGGATCAGGATGTCATTACCAGTAAAGCTGCACACGCTTATGGCTTATCCTGGTTTGAGAATGTGAAACAGAACGGGGAAATCACATTTGTTGAACATCAAATCATGGGCAGCAGACCCGAAGAGAATAAATATGGTGTGGTCTTCTCTCAGTTACACGCTGTTGCACTGGAAGATATGGATGGCGATGGCATTAAAGATATCATCACAGGTAAACGCTATTGGGCGCATCAGGGGCATGACCCCGGTGCCAGACAACCGTCTGTGAATTACTGGTTCAAAACCGTACGCACAAAAAAAGGTGTTGATTTTCTGCCTTATCAAATCAACGATCAATCGGGGGTAGGGACACAGGTTGTGGTTGGTGATGTAACAGGGGATAAGCTACCTGATGTGGTGGTTGGTAATAAGTCTGGAATATACCTTCTCGTTCACAAAAAGGTGAAGGTGGGAAAGGAAGCCTGGAACAAGGCACAGCCGAAACCGTATGTCCCCAAAAAAGTTTCCTTGAAAAATGAACTGAAGCCAGGTGAGTTTTTTGCGACGAATGCTAAAGGCAAACGTGTCAATGTCGACTTTGAATCAGGGAATCTGAAAGACTGGACTTCCGAGGGTGAAGCTTTTCGACGGCAACCTGCAAAGGGAGACACAGTCTATTCTCGTCGTAATGACATGCGGAGTAATCATCAGGGGCAGTTCTGGGTGGGAACATATGAGTTTCTGGGAGACAAGCCTGTCGGAACGTTAACGTCGGCATCAATTAAAGTAACTCAACCTTTCGCTTCGTTTTACGTGGGTGGTGGCGCGCATGAATCTACGCGTGTGGAAATTGTGGATCAAGCAACGAATAAAGTGATCGCTAAAGCCAGCGGACGCAACCATGAGCGAATGCATCAGCAACTTGTCGATCTTTCCAAATATCAAGGCAAAGAAATTTTGATTCGCCTTGTCGATCAACACCGTGGTGGCTGGGGGCATATAAACTTCGACCACTTTCGTTTTCATGATAAGAAGCCAGCAGCGTTAACTGCGATCAATAGTAGTGCTCCCCCTAAAAAACATGCACAAAAATACGATGGCTTGCCCGGGGCCAAGGCAGCAGAAGTAATGACAGTACCAGAAGGGTTTTCGGTTTCATTGATTGCCGCCGAGCCTGATGTGCAACAACCGATCGCGATGACCATCGATGATCGTGGACGTTTATGGGTCGCGGAATCCTATGCTTATCCCAGCAAACAACCTGAGGGTAAAGGGAAAGATCGGATTTTAATTTTTGAAGATAAAGACGCAGATGGAAAATTTGAATCTCGCAAAATTTTCAAGGATAAATTGAATCTGGTCAGTGGGATGGAAGTCGGTTTTGGAGGTGTGTGGGTAGGGCAGGCTCCGTATCTCTTATTCATTCCCGATAAAAACGGTGATGATGTACCAGACGCCGAACCTCAGGTTTTACTGGATGGTTGGCACTATGAAGATACACATGAAACATTAAATTCATTTATCTGGGGACCCGATGGCTGGCTCTATGGTTGTCATGGTGTGTTTACACACTCTCGCGTTGGCAAGCCAGGAACACCTGACAAAGATCGTCAACCGATCAACGCTGGCATCTGGCGCTATCATCCGACACGGCACGAATTTGAAGTCTTTGCACACGGTACCAGCAATCCCTGGGGGGTTGACTTTAATGATCATGGACAATGTTTTTTGACTTGCTGCGTGATTCCTCACCTGTTTCATATCGTACAAAATGCACGCTATCGCAGGCAGGCCGGACGACATTTTAATAATTATACCTACAATGATATTAAAACTATCGCTAAACACCGGCACTGGACCGGCGGCCAATGGAATCAGTCTGATCGAGTTGCATCGGATTTAGTAGGGGGGGGACATGCTCATGCAGGAGCGATGATTTACTTAGGTGGAAGTTGGCCGAAAAAGTACCGTAACCAATTGTTTATGAATAACATTCACGGTGCCCGACTCAACCAGGATGTGCTGACTCGGTCTGGGTCGGGCTATACCGGAAATTATGCCCCTGATTTTTTGCTCGCCAATGATCGCTCCTCACAGATTCTCTACCTGCGATATGGGCCAGACGGGCAGGTTTATTTTATTGACTGGTATGATACAAACCAATGTCACCATCGCGAATTTCAGAAGCATGATCGTTCCAACGGACGAATCTTTCGTGTTGCGTATCAGAATGCCAAACCAGTCAAGGTTGATCTGCAAAAATTATCCAGCGACGAATTGGTTAAACTGCAATTGCACAAAAATGACTGGTATGTCAGACAATCTCGTAGAATTCTACAAGAGCGAGGTCCAGACCCAGAAGTTCACGCCCAACTGGCGGAGATCGCGTATAAACATGAAGACGTGACTCGACGTTTACGTGGGTTGTGGGCGTTGCATGTCACAGGAGGTCTCTCGGAATCAAAAATCATGCAAGCTCTGAATGATCCGAGTGAATTTATGAGGGGTTGGGCAATACAGCTGGCACTTGAAACAGGAATCCCTTCTGCGAAACTATTGTCAAAGTTGGCTGAATTAGCGGTTCAAGATCCTTCGCCTGTAGTTCGATTGTATCTGGGGTCAGCCGCGAATCGGTTACTCTTGGGTCAACGCTGGGAGATTCTTACTGGCCTCGTCAGCCATGCAGAAGATCAAAGCGATCATAACCTTCCGTTACTTTACTGGTATGCGGTCGAACCATTGGCCACACATAACATGCACCGCTCGTTTGAACTGGCGAAAAAATCTAAAATTCCGTTGATCGAATCGTATACATTACGTCGCATTGCTGACATCGGTAGTGAGGAAGCGGTTGCCTTTTTAGTGCAACAACTGGGGCAGGCAAAGACAGCAGAACGTCAAAAAGTTTTCTTGGATTCAATCAATAAAGCACTGCGTGGGCGTCGTAAATTTCCGATGCCCGAGCCTTGGACTTTCGTGGGGAAGAAGTTAATTACCAGCAAGGATCCGATGGTAAAATCATATACATTGGCTCTGGCAGTCACTTTTGGTGACCCTCAGGCAATGCAAACGCTGCGCGAGATTCTCGTTGACCGGAAACATGAAATGTCGGGTAGAAAATCTGCGATGTCTTCCTTGTTGGGCGTACAGGATCTTAAATTGGTTCCGATTTTGATCACGTTACTCGACGAAAAAAACTTACGCCGCGAAGCGTTACGAGGTTTAGCAGAATATGCCGACGGAGAAATCGCTCCAGCGATTTTGAAGCGTTATTCGCAGTTTGATCCGAATGAAAAACGAGACGCACTCAACACGCTGGCGAGTCGAGCTGATTCTGCTCATCAATTGATGGCTGCGGTTGAAGTAAAACAGATTTCTTCCAAAGACCTTTCAGCTGAAATTGTACGTCAGCTGGGTAACTTGAAAGATAAAAGTCTCAATGAAAGAATCGGCAAGGTCTGGGGAATTGTTCGTGAGACGGCGGCTGATAAGAAGAAATTGATCGCCAGTTATAAAAATATGCTTTCTCGAAGTCGACCTAAAACGGACTTACATTTGGGAAGGGCAGTGTTTGCGAAGACCTGTCAGCAATGTCATAAGCTATTTGGAACAGGAGCAATCATTGGTCCAGAGTTAACAGGTTCCAACCGTGCAAATTTGGATTACCTGTTGTCAAATGTTATCGATCCCAGTGCTGTCATGGCGAAGGACTACCAGCCTGTCGTGATTGTAACTGAGTCCGGACGAATCGTGACCGGGATCATTAAGAAAGAAAATAAGAATGCAGTGACTGTGGCAACAGCCAATGAAACAGTCATCATCCCTCGCGATGAAATTGATGAGATGGGACTGAGTGATAAATCGATGATGCCTGACAACTTATGGAAGCAATTGAATAGCCATGAAATTCGATCATTGGTCGCTTATCTGGCCAGTTCAAAACAGGTTCCCATGAAAGCGACGAATGACAATTTGAAATTGTTTTTCAATGGGCAGGATCTGACAGGTTGGACTGGTAACAGCCAACTCTGGTCTGTTGAGAATGGTGAAATTGTGGGACGTTCACCGGGGATCAAGCGGAATGAGTTCCTGGTGAGTGATTTACTCGTGGGTGACTTTGAGCTGAAAGCCAAAGTCAAACTATCGCCTGATACAGGCAACAGTGGAATTCAATTTCGTAGTTCTCTTCAGCCTAATGGTCATGTGAAAGGATATCAGGCAGATATCGGTAAAGGTTGGTGGGGTAAACTATATGAAGAACATGGTCGTGGCCTCTTGTTTAAAGAGTCGGGCGAGGAATTTGTTCGTGAGAATGAATGGAACGAGTATCGAATCGTGGCCGTTGGTTCGCAAGTTCAGACCTATATCAACGGAAATCTATGCACAGATTTAAATGATACCAAAGGAGCAAAATCAGGAATCATTGCCTTTCAGATTCACTCTGGTGGGCCAATGGAAGTGCGCTTTAAAGATCTCGAATTGCGCTTGGGGCCTGTTGCCGATTAAACGATTGTGTTCCCGCATGCCTCAAATCACACCGGGATTCCAGCCTGTGGACACCCATTTTGCATTTATATCAATTCGGCGTAAGTAGGCACTGAGTTGTCCGGTATGATGTTGAATGTGCCGAATATTATAGATGTGTAATTCACCACGCGTGATTGGTAACCAATCAAACCCAGATTCTTTTTTGAGTGAGTTCTCCGTTTCTTCTGCAACCGTATCAAGTGCTTTCTTTCGACATGTCTTCAGGTAGTCAGAAACGATCTCTTGTGTTAAAGGATAATCCAATTTTGGCTTGAATGGATCTTCATCTTGTTCATTGTGAAAATCACGGAGTTGAAAAGAAGCTTCGTCTGGTGAAAGATAAAGATCGACGAAACACAATGTATGATAGGCAACATATCCAAAATCCATATTAACATTTTTTTCGTGCCAATGATTTTGTGGGCAGTTTTGAATACAATCCCCCAGCATACAGAGTGATGCTTCAAATTGATCTGAGATGATTTTCTTTAAATATTCAATCATGTTGCCATAACCTTTCAATCAAAGAATCCGCACTCTTTCAAATATTGTACGCTTTGTTTTACACGCTTATGGTGTTCTTCCAGTGTGGGATCATCTTCGCCTCCGATTCCTTCGATTTCCAGGCTGTAAGGGCCTCCGAAGTTCTGATCTTCCAAGAGAAAACGGATTTTAAGAAAGTCCACGCCGCCAGCTTCGCCAAGGGTGGTAAAATGCCAATCCTTATACTTACAGTAAGAGTCTTTCAGATGAACGTGCTTTACGAATGGAACGACCTCGCGTAATTCTTCTACAACGTTAGCATGCTCGTTGTAATAATTAATATTACCTGTGTCGAAGTTGAGTCTTAGTTGTGGGTGATTTAGATCAGTCATCGTACGCAACATTCCGGCCGCATTGACGCAAATACCAGGATGTGTTTCAAAACAATAGGTAATTCCTCTTTCCGCTGCGTAGTCTCCGATGTCCTGCAAGTGTTGATAGAGGGTCTTTCTTTGTGATTCGTCTTCGATTTCACCTGCTCCCCCCACAACCAGACTTACTTCTAATCGATGTACGAGATCAAGCTTTTGTTTTGTGATCACAACAATTTCAGGGTCAAGCGGGTTTCCACTCGTAATATTACAACTGGAAAGCTGTACCCGATGTTGTTTCAGGAGGTCTTTGACTTGGTCTATATCACTCTGTACTGAGCCATTCGTTAAGATCGGTGTTTCTTTAAAGAACGAAGGGACACCATGATTTTTGATATTGAGTTCCAGGTGTTCGAGACCGGCATCACGAATATGTTCCATCGCGGCGATAGGGCCAAAACGACCATATGAGTTTGTCAGGCAAGAGACAAGAGCGGCCATCCATTTTACTTTCTATGTCAAGGATCCACGAACCGTTATTGCAGTACTGCTAACAGGATGTTACTTTGAGCCAGCGACAAATTCAAAGCCAACTGGCGAAAGCTTTTGATCTAAGCTTCCTCATTAGGAAAATGGAAGAGTGTGATACATGGTTGAGACACAGGAACAGCTAAAATCGGCGTTATCGCTCCATCAAGCAGGGAATTTGGATCAAGCAGAACGAATCTACAAGAGTATTCTGGAATCGGACGCCCGGCAGTGGGAGGCGCTGTATTATCTGGGAACACTACAACTGCAGCGAGGTGATTTGGACCAGAGTATTGAAAATTTTCTTAAGGTGGTTCAATTACAGCCCGAGATGCCAGATGTGCATAATAACCTCGGGGTTGCATACCATGCAGCCGGCAAATGGGATGAAGCGGGTCAATCGTTTGAGCAAGCAATTCGTATTCATCCTCATTATGAACGTGCTTATTTCAACCTGGGTTCATTACTGGAAAGTCGTGGGTTGTTGGAAGAGGCAGCCAAGTGTTATAGAAAATCATATGAATTGAACAAAGAAAATTCGGAAACCTACGAGAAGTTGGCCGATGTTTTGAAGTTGACGGGAGAGCAAAAACAGGCTGAGAGTATTTATCGGGAACTGCTGGAAAAAACACCAGCCAATTTTAATGTCGCAATGAAACTGGCCTACGTACTTGTCTTACAACGACAGTACCCTGAAGCCATTCAGCTGTATGAAACAATTTTGCAATCGAATCCCGAGCATTATCAGATTTTGGTAAGTTTGAGTTATGTGTATGAGCAAATGGGCGATACGACTGCAGCGATTGAAACAGCGCAACGTTCAATTCAGGCGGCACCCGATCAACCCGAAGGCTATAACAATTTGGGTAATGCCTTAAAGCTCAAACATGATATCGAAGGAGCTTGTGAAAATTTCCAAAAAGCGTTGAGTTTGCGTCCTGAATTTCCAATGGCCGAATTCAATCTCGCAACAACGCGTATGTTGAATGGAGATTTAGTCTCAGGCTGGCGAGGTTACGAACGACGCACAGATATTGATCCGGCAGCTCAGCAGAATCATGCTGGTTCGCGTTGGCAGGGAGAACCTTTAGATGGGAAAACCATCTTTTTGTGGTGCGAACAAGGGTTTGGTGACACACTGTTGTTTATCCGTTTTGCCATAGAATTAAAGAAACAAGGCGCAGTTAAAGTTTTGTTACTTTGCCAGACAGAATTAGCCGAATTGATAAAAACTATTCCAGAGATTGATCAGGTTTTAATTGAAGGCGATGAGATACCCCAATACAACTATCAAAGTTCTTTATTGAGCGTACCTCGCTATCTGGCAACCAGTTTTGAAACGATACCTACTGAGATACCGTTTTTTGTGCCCACACTGGAAAGGAAAGAACACTGGCGAAATATGCTGTCAGGTATAGATGGAAAGAAAGTTGGCTTAAACTGGAGTGGCAATACTAATTTTCCCAAGAATGAATTTCGGTCTGTTGCCTTAGAGACATTAATGCCTCTAGGTGAAGTAGCGGGTGTGAAACTCGTTAGCCTGCAGCAGGTAAATGGATTGGAACAGATCCAGGTCTTAAAATCGTCAGAAAATTTGTGGCAACCGGGAGCCGAATATCAGGCGGAGACGGGATCTTTCATGGAAGCGGCGGCCTTGATTCAGAATCTGGATTTGGTGATAACCAGTGATACAGCTTTGGCTCATCTTGCAGGATCTCTCGGAGTTCCCGTTTGGATCTTGATTTCACCACTTCCTGAATGGCGCTGGTTTTTGAACCGAACTGACAGCCCCTGGTATCCGACAGCCCGTTTGTTTCGACAAATTCACCTGGGAGAATGGGAACCAGTCATTAACGAAATGAAATCAGAGCTGGAACGGCAATTCCAGTAGGTTTGACTCAATTTTTCTCTCAGAATGCTTAAATGAGGGGAAAGCCTCTCTTTGTTTTCAAAATGTATTCTCATGGCGACAAGCTATTGCTTTTAATGAACATGAACCTTCTTTTCTATTGTCGCAGTTTTACCGACTATACAGTCTAAAGTGATTATTTCTGGATTGTCTGATTTTGAATTCGTTTCCGAATTCAGAAAAATTTGACGCCGAAGACCTTTCGAACTAGATTACCAATATCTCTCTCCCTGAACTCTCCCTTCGACGGCATTTCCCGAGCAAGTGCTTTCCGGCAAAGATACTGAAATCTGACTCCGTGAATTATTAATCAATGTGTCTGTTGTCAGTTGTGTTACTTTAATAAGAGCTAAAATATGGGTCAAATAGTGGAAGAGTACGAGAGAGGGCCTCGCTTAGACGGTGCGTTGAATCTCAAAACTCCAGATTTTAAGTTCGACAAAAAAGACATTTTTCTGCGCGAAACAAAACAGTTTCCGTGTTTGCGTCAAATTCCTGAATTATGCAAGCTTGCTGAAGCAGTTGTCGCCAGTTGGTACCTTGAACCGACATTGACCAGTAGCCGTGCTTGGCATCGGATTTCATTCGAGCGGCCAATTGGACTGGCATTTGTTGATGAGAAAACAAAGCAACTGGAAAGTGAACTGCAGACGGTTGAGGGCAGAAATCTATCTATCGAGGGTATTTCATTTGCACATTCTGAGCCGATTTATTCGCGCGAAGTTGCGATTGTACTCGACTTAGAAAAGCCAACGTTGGAATTTCTCATCACACGTTTGGCATGGAGCCGTTTTTCGGAAGCGCAATTATTCCAGAGTGGTGGTAAATTTATTCGACAGATTGAAGTCGATAAGTCTCATTTCGAACTTTGAACGACAGGTGTCAGTTCCATTGTGCGAGTTCAGAGTGTGCTTTTTGCAGCATCAATTTGATAGAATTCCACTCAGATTCAGGACAGCTTTTGAGACAGCTTTCGAGTAACTCGATTGATAGGCTTAGTTGTTTTATTTTAAAGCTGTAAGCTGCCAGGTCTTTTTTATGTGCATTTGAAAGAGGGCTTAGCGCAAATAGCCTGCGTTGTACATTCCATGCTTTCTGATAATCCTGCTGTTCTTCATGAATTCGTTTGAGGTTCATGAGCATGCGAATGATAATCTCTCGGTGGGTGGCTGGTTTTAAAAGTCTGCTTAGTTCCTTGTTGGAAAGATCTGTTAATTCTGCCAGCCGGATCAGGCATTCCTCCTCATTATAAACGGCACCTTTCAAATAAGGGTCAATGAAGAGTGGTCCCGCCTGTGTTTCATATCGCAGAATGAATTGCATTGGGGCGGCGACTCCCTGGATCTCAATACCCAGTTCTTTGCCGACAGCCATATAGATTAAAGACAGAGAAATTGGGAGCCCTTGTTTTTTTTCAATAACATGATTTAGGTAACTTCCTTCTGCTCGATGATAGCAGATGTTATTTCCCATTAACCCGTGTTCTTTGGCGAGGCATTCCACAACAGCTTGGATGAGAGATCGATCGTCCTCAGCCAGTGCAACTCGGCTGGAAAGCTCGCTGGCGCGTTGTCGAACCCAAGCATGAACCGAATCAAACACCAAGTCAGGTTGGTCATCACGGGCTATTTCGAGAGCCGCAGTTGTGAGGTCGATATAATTATCGTGGTGCAGGAGCTTTGAAAATTCTTGATCCTGCTTGAATTCAAATAAATCGGAAGTGTCCATTAAGGGCAGGCTTTGTTTTGGAGAGATCTTATACTGGTCGTTATGTAAAATGGAGATAGAGGGATTGCACGTATTCTATTTTTGAATCGAGTTTTGCAAAAGAGCAAGAAGCGATTAAATTCTCTGTACAGGTGAAAACTTCGAGTTTTTTGCAAGTCAAATAAGCTCGAATCAATCATGAATTCCTGTAGTTTGATTAACTCACGCGCAGAGCGAGTGAGCGCAAATAGACTAAAATCGATGTTTATTAATGAGATTTCGAGACTCACTAACACGAATGAAACCAAATATTATCTCAGCAGACATCGATTGGTTAAATCGTATCAAAATTACAGGCTATCAATTAGCGAGTTCGATTGACGCTAGTAGTGTGAGTCGACAAAATGGGCGAGACCTTATTTGTCAGATTTACTTTTTTGAGATGAGAGTTTGGTACGTTCCATGCAATTTTTGCCTGTTGAAGAGCAAATGGCTGTAATCCGTCGCGGTGTCGAAAAGATTGTCCCTGAGCAGGAACTGGCGGAAAAACTGAAATGGAGTCGAGAAACAGGTACTCCGTTACGCGTCAAATATGGGATTGATCCCACAGGCATTGATCTACATTTGGGGCACACCGTTCCGATGCGGAAGATGCGACAATTTCAGGAATTGGGACATCAAGCCGTCATAATTATCGGTAATTATACTGCTCTGGTAGGCGACCCCAGCGGCAGGGACGAAACACGGGCACGTCTCACAACCGAACAGGTAGAAGCGAATGCGATTGATTACCTGAATCAGGTGGGCAAAGTAATTGATCTGGAACATGCAGAAGTCGTTCGGAATGGCGACTGGTTCAGTAAAATGAGCTTTGCGGAAATTTTGGAACTCTGCAGTAAAGTCACAGTTGCCCAGTTACTGACCCGAGATGATTTTTCGAAGCGGTATCGTGAAGAGGCAGCGATTTATCTGCATGAATGCCTTTATCCTATTATGCAGGCTTGGGATTCCGTTGAGATCAAAGCAGACATTGAATTAGGCGGAACCGAACAGCTTTACTCTTTTATGTTAGCCCGTGATTTGCAAAAAGATCAGGGATTGCACCAGCAGGTCAGTGTGATGTCGCCGATTCTGGTTGGCACGGATGGCGTTCGTCGAATGGGAAAAAGTCTGGGGAACTATATTGGGATTAGTGAATCTCCCTACGACATGATGAAAAAGTTCATGCAACTTTCTGATGACAGTATGCAGATGTTTTTTGAATTGCTGACCGATTTTCCTTTGGATGAAGTGACCTCGATCTTACAAGGACACCCCAAAGAAGCCAAAGTACAATTGGCGAAAACGATTATCGCAGAATACCACAGTGCTTCTACAGCTGACGAAGCAGCCGAACGTTGGCAACGTGAAATCGGTTCGGGAGGTTTACCATCTGAAATTCCTGTTGTGAAAGTATCAAAATCGGAACTCAATGAAGATGCCACTTTACCTGCAGCGAATTTACTGAAGCAGGTTGGATTATGTGCCTCTACCAGTGATGCCCGGCGGTCGATTCAACAGGGTGGGGCCAAAATGGGGGAAGAGAAGTCGAAAATCGAAACCCATGATCAGGCGATTCGTGTGGAATCGGGTTTGTTGCTCTGGGTGGGCAAAAAGCGATTCTGTCAGATTGAATTAGTCGAGTAAAAGCAATGGATGTGGAACGGGCTTGGTTTTTTAACAATCAAAAGAAAAAATTCCGCGCTCATTGCAATCATCGTTAATACTTCGTAAAACGTGGTCTTAGCCGCTTGAAACGGCAGTACTGTCCGCCAGCTTCAGAGTTTCTTCTGGCGAAAACTCCATCTTTTGAATGAACTACAGGAAACAACAGTTATGGCAACAGGTTTTGGAATTGTCGGCTGTGGCATGATTTCGAACTTTCATGCAATGGCTCTCGCAGAAATTCGGGGAGCTAAACTAGTCGCCTGCTTTGATCGGTTTGCGGGATCGGCTGATAAGTTTGCAGAAGCGAATGGTTGCACGGCCTATCATGATTTGGACGAAATGCTGGCAGATCCGAAAGTGGATGTTGTCACGATTTGCACTCCCAGTGGTGCGCATATGGATCCGGCGGTGGCTGCTGCAAATGCTGGTAAACATGTTGTGGTCGAAAAACCACTGGAAATTACTTTGAAACGCTGTGATGCCATTATCAATGCCTGCAAGAAGAATAAGGTTCAGCTTGCAACCATTATGCCATCTCGCTTCGGAGCCGCTAATCAGGAACTAAAAAAAGCGATTGAGAAGGGACGCTTTGGAAAACTAACATTAGGCGATACTTATGTGAAATGGTGGCGCACTCAGGAATACTATGACAGCGGCGGATGGCGTGGTACCTGGCAATTGGATGGGGGCGGTGCCTATATGAATCAGGCGATCCATAATGTTGACCTCTTGTATTGGTTCATGGGGGAAGTTGCCGACGTGAATGGAATGACGGGAACACTGGCCCATAAACGGATCGAAGTGGAAGATACGGGAGTCGCCACAATCCGGTTCAAAAACGGGGCTCTGGGTGTCATCGAAGCAACGACCAGTGTTTATCCGGGCCTGCTCAAGAAAACAGAAATCTCCGGTACAGAGGGAACTGTGATTATTGAACAGGACGATGTCCTGCATTGGGAATTTGCCAAAAAGAATGCCCGTGATCAAAAAATTCGTACGGAACTCGCTAAAAAAAGTGGAAATACAGGCGGCGCAAGTGACCCTTCTGCTATTTCCTATGCGGGCCATATGGAACAGTTGAAGGACTTTATCAAATCGATCAAGACTGGAAAAAAACCATTGGTTGATGGTAACGATGGTCGTAAGAGTGTGGAAATCATTCTGGCCATCTATCAATCTTCATGGACTGGTAAGCAGGTTTCCCTGCCACTGAAACGAGATCCAAAAATTCCAAACCAGAAGAAAAAGTAATTCCGATTAGGGAAATGACAAGATAAAACAGGCTGGCACTCGAGCCAGCCTGTTTCTTTTCAAGTGCTGATTCATCTAGTTTGAGATCATTTTTTGATAAACGGCACGAGCTGCATTGAGTTGCTTGTGAACATGTTCATGTTGCTCGTGAGTCGGTATACGGTTCCGTTGATGTAACTCCATTTCCAGGCGATCAATCCAGGCGAGAAAAAACTCTGCATCGACTGCTGCATCAAAGGATTGATTTGCGACCTGCAAATAGACGGGATTAGAATGCGCATAGAGCTTATGGGCGTGATGGTCTTCATGTTTAGGTCCTGATACTCGAAATGCAATCCAGCCACTTTGGTCAACTTTGATCGGTTCATCGAATACGAGTTGTCCTTTGGCGTTTGGCTTCGTCTTTGAAATAACCTTTCCATTTAGAATCAATTCCCCCTGTTCTAGAGGAAACTGGGAAGTGCCTAATGCGTTAACTTGAATCGTGTCTGCCTGCGTCAATTTAATCACTGCCCCGGCCAGCTTATTGTTGACTTTGAATTCAATCATGGGGCCATTGGTGACAAAAGAGCGGCCAGCACGCAATCCAGAGATCCATTTTTGATATTCAAGTGGGCCATCAATGTTGACATAAACACGGTCCTGTCCAGGATAGCGACTGCGGATCCGATTCAAAAAACAGTCCGTTCCTGCAGAAGCCGGTAGTTGAAATCCGCAGTTTAGAAATTGATACCAGGTGCTCAGGGGAGTCGGATAACCAGAGTTAATATCAAGTGAATCGATATGACCCAATGCAACATCAACGGGAATTCCTTTCGCTGAATAGGGGCCTTTGTATGGATCTTCAAGATGCCGAAAGGGATGTGTATAGTTCGAATGTCCGTGATGGCGGTGGGTTTCCAAAGCGATATCACTATTGGTGGGTACATCCCAGGGGTTTGTCGTATCCTTAAAACCGGTGAAGATGGGTTCAACCAGTTGTTTCAAATTAACGAGTGTCATATGTCCCCAGAATGTGCTGCGGAATTCCTGATTCCAATACAAAATCGTTTCTTGTGTCGAGAGACGGTCAGGACGTCCGCGGAAGAACTCTCGATCGAAGACTGCATCAGTATCAGAGTTGGCGACAACTAAATTGCAGATATTCAGATCTTCTCCCGCACACTGTGCCAGAACATTTTTCGGCTGGTTATACCAGTGTCCGTACCCATAATTGGCGTGAATATGGTTTTCACCGCTATACCAGCCTTTTGCAGGTTGATTGATCCATCGTTTTAAAGTAATTGATTTGTGAGTCTCATCAGCATCGATTGTGATTTTTTGATGAACCGGACGATATTCAAATCCTCGTTGCACCGTTACGTGATAAGTTCCCGAAGGTAAATCGACCTCACATTCTCCACGACAATAGAAAAAGCAATCAAAACCACGTATCGAAACGCGGTAGAGTGCATCAAGGGGGGTAAAGTATTGTCCTTTGTCTGATTTGATGACTACACGCGTGGTGATGGGCTTTTTCGTGAGCTCATCGATGGTAGAAAGTCGAAGTTTTTTAACCGTTGGTCTGATATAACGTACAACTTTTTGATTGTCGGATTCCAGGTCTCGCAAGACAAGTTGAGTGAGTCCTTTATGATTATCGGTATAGAGAACACGATGTCCCTTTAGATCGGTCGATGGAGCATCTTCGTCTGCTTGACCGAAAGTCAATTTTTTCATGAGCCGGTGAGGATCGTCGAGAGGGACTCGCCAGAGATCGTTGTGTACGCCACCTAGCTCTGACACTACAAGTAGTTCTCGCTTCTTCCCAATCCAGGCGAGGTCATAAATGCGACTGGGAAATTCGATGATTTTTTGAGGTTGGCCACCCATTGCCGGAATTTGCCAGAGGTCTGCCTGTGGGCCGTTATTACCCGTTTGTTGGCCAAAGACATCCTTAGTAGTTGCATAAGCAATTGTTGTCCCATCTCCGGAAAGTGAAAGCCATCTGATCAATTGTGGCGGAGAATGCAGAGGACTTAATTCGCCAGTTTTTAAATGAAACCAACTCAATCCCATCTTTTTCGAAGGTAAGTAAAAATTTCCCAGAATCTGGGAACCATCTGGATGAAAGTAAAGTTTTCCGCGCGCGATAACTATTTTAGGTAAGCGAACGGCCGTTTTGGTATCCACATTGATGATCTTTAATAAGCCTGTCGTAAACGGAGGACTATGGATATACGCGATCTGTTTCCCATCAATGGACCAGGTTGGCTCGATGTCATAAGCGGCATCGAATGTTAATTGTTGCAATGGGCCATCTGGCAGAGGATTAATCCAGAGAGATCCCTTCCAGGAAAAAACCATTGATTGTCCATCAGGGGCAAGTCGGGGGTTGATAGCACCAATCGCTGGTGTTTCTATTTTTTGAAACTTAGCGTTTTCTTGTGATTGTGCAAATTGTGGTTGGAGAATCAGGCCAAAGAAGCTGACAACAAGAAGAGATAGAAAACTTTGCGGTGAGGTCATCTTTCAAGCTTTCCAGTTTCTAGCATAATTTGCTCTATCTTGTAGAACTGTAAGAGTCATTTCATACTATACTGACAAGAGATCGTTTTGTCTTGATAAAAGGTACCATTACCGTTCGGAAAGCTTGGACAACTGCCGTCAGATTTCATCATCATTTGAAATGTCTTGGAAAACTCTTTAGTGGAGTGATTTTATATGATGTTTTAGTTTTATACATGTTTTTTGGCGATTTTTATGAAATATTTTTGTTTGATAAACAAAGGTTTGGTATGGAGCCTTTCTACAGGGAGGTTTCTATCAACAACCTGACAATAACTGGAAAAAAGTATGCGATTAGTAATTCAAACGAAAATAGTGGCAATAACATTGCTTTTGTTAAATGTGGTTCATGCGGACGATGTAAATATAAAGAAGTCACCAGAAAGCAAACCATTTCTTACGATACAACTGGTCGATGAGCGTGGTAAGCCTGTCGCTGGTGCACAGACGGGGATGTCCGCCATCATTAAAGGTTATGATAGTGAGAATGGCGTTGATTGGAATTTTGGAAAATTTGAGCTCAAGTCAGATTCTGATGGCATCATTCAATTCCGAGATCCCGACAAATATCGCGGAATGATATACGCCCGACACGCCGAAAGATGTCTTGTTGCTGTGAAACGCACGGATCTCTTAAAGACAAAAGAACTGCCACTTGTTTTAACAATGTATCCCGAATGCCATGTTACTTGGCGAATAAAAAGTAATCAACTAAATCAGGTTGGCAAAAAGATCGGTCAGGTTCGAGGGCTTAGCGCTTCTGAAGACATGATTTGCCAATGGTGTTACGAGACAGGTTCGACACTTCATTTCTTCTTGCCTCCGGGCAGGTTCACATTGGTCGGAGCGGGAGAAAATATTAGCCCAGTTGAAAAAACGATTGTCATCAATAAGGGACAAGAAGAATTCGATGCGGGGATAACGGATGCCAATGCCAAGAAATGGATTATTCTGGAAGGTAAGCCCGCACCAGAGATTACCGATGTACGAGAATGGAAAAACGGGTCTCCTGTCAAAATATCCCAGTTACGCGGCAAAGTCGTCATTTTGGAATTCTGGGGATGGTGGTGTGGTCCTTGTATTTATTATGGCATTCCGGAACTCTTCAAGATCAGAGACGAGTTTTCAAGTGAAGAACTGGCGATTATTGGCATCCATACACCCTATGGTGAAAGTGACGAAGTGACATCGATCAAAGAATTGAATGCAAAACTAACCCAAGTCCGAAAGAATGTGTGGAATGGCAAGGACCTCGGTTTTCCAGTTGCACTCACACGTTTTCGAAAATTGCAATACTCTCCTGGTGGAGAGCCGATAGCAAATTCGAAGATGAGTGTTGACTACGGTATCAATAGCTTCCCGAGTACGATTGTGATCGATCGAAAAGGCAACATTGTGGGAAAATTCAGTCTGAGAGTAAAAAATGATCGCGACAAACTGAGGCAACTGATTAAGGAAAAATAGTAGCTCACTCTAAAAAGAACTAGGCTCCCGACTGATCGGTCGTGACTTGCTGACGGTAAATACGGATGATGTATAAGAAACACAGGAAATCATAAATCGTGTGTGTCACAATTGGGATCAGTAGATTTTGTGGAGAAAAAGTGACGAGCAGCAGACTTAAATAAACACCCATCAAAGTTGCGATAATGACATACAGCCGCGTGACGGAATGCACGATACCAAATAGCACATTCGTAAAAATGATCGCGACTACGACTCCATATTGAGTCGCCCATGCTTGTAAGACTCCACGAAACAACATCTCTTCTCCCAGGCCGATGAAGATTGAGAGAATGAACAACTCTAAAATCGAGCCTTTTTCTATGCGGGGCCCCAACTCGGCAAGCAGGAATTGCTTGATTTGTTGAAACGCTTTAATCTGAACACGACAAGCAAAGAGAAAAAACAGAAACAGAGGCAAGGCTCCCAGGACGCCAATTATTAGGTCGGACCAACTCCAGTTAAGATACTGAATGGGACTCACGCCTAGCAACCAGCCTAATGCGAATGCAATCAGGATAAATCCAATGGAAAAGAGAGAACCTCCCAGGATGAAGAATTGTTGTTCTTGCACAAAGGTTTCTTCTAATTCTTCTTCGTCATCCGAATTAAACATGGGAAGTTTGTTCACTCTCTATTCCTGAAATATGACTGATTATATCAAGGCGATCTCTGGAGCCAAACCAATAACTTGCATCCTAAGTTACTCGGTCTTCCTGTTTTATTGTTTTTTTACTCGATCCTAACTGCATCTTGCAGAAAATCACCATCTCGAATACATTTTCCCAATCTTAACAGGATGTTCTATGAATAGTAGGCTTCTCTTTTACTGACGAGAGAGAGTGCCAATTGTTTGCTATTTTCCGATCGTTTTATTCTTTTTTTGAAGAAGCGGTAGTGCAAGGATGCTGCACCGTTTACGTCAATGGCTCTGTCCTGATCTGGCGATAGATCTGGGAACCGCAAATACCATTGTGGCTATCCAGGGTGAGGGGATTGCGCTTGATGAACCTTCGGTTGTCGCGCTGCATAAGGGAAGCCGTAAAATTCTGGGAAAAGGAACAGCTGTTGGCAAATTGGCCAAACAAATGCTGGGCCGCACGCCAGATAGTATTATTGCAGTCCGTCCTCTCAAAGAAGGAGTGATCACAGACTTTGAACTCTGTGAGTCGATGTTGCGCTATTTCATCCACAAGGCCCGTCACCATTCGCGCGGACTGCGACCACGGGTTGTGATTGCTGTACCCGGGAGCATCACACCAGTCGAGAAACGAGCTGTATTTAACAGTGCAGAGCGCGCTGGAGCAGGCCGTGTGTATCTGATCGAAGAATCAAAGGCGGCTGGGATTGGTGCGGGGTTACCGATTTCAGAACCGATGGCGAGTATGGTTTGCGACATTGGGGGAGGGACCAGTGAAGTCGCTATTATGAGTTTGGGGGATACGGTAGTCAGTAATTCTGTACGCATTGGTGGTGATAGATGCGATGAAGCGATAGTGGAATATATGAAGCAGCACTTTTCACTGCGTATTGGAGTTCAGACGGCAGAAGATCTCAAAATGGAATTAGGCAGTGCATATCCTTTGGAACAGGAATTGACAGGAGAAGTCAAAGGCCTGGATACGATTAGCAGTATTCCCCGCAAAGCCATAGTGACCAGCGAAGAACTCCGCGATGCATTGCATGGACCTCTCGAAGCAATTTTAAACTGTTGCAAGCAAACGATCGAACAGTGCAAGCCAGAGCTTGTAGCGGATCTCGCAGACAACGGGATGGTTTTAACGGGAGGTGGCGCATTGTTGCGAGGGCTCGAATATTATATGAGCGAACAACTGGGAATTCCGGTACGCATAGATGAAGATCCGCTTCGTACGGTGGCACGGGGAACTGCAATTTGTCTGGAGCATCTGGGGCAATGGAGGCATGCTTTCGACAATGGTGAAGGCGATTTTTAAGGGACGGGCTTAAGTGCAATGAAACGTGAGACGCGCTCATCGGAGATTAAACTCGTTTTGTTTGCGATTTTGACAAGTGTGTGTCTTTACGTAATTCCGACTGACTATTCAGATCGTGTATTCAATTTAATTCGCGATGCCGCCAAACCAGGATTAGTGCTGGCCCAACAGTTCAAAGGATGGCAGCATCAATCAGACCAGAAACTTCAACAGCAGTCGCTCGTAAAAAAACTTGAAGCAGAATTATCTGAAAAAGCTTTCGAAATCAGACGTCTCGAATTACATGCGCTGCAGTTATCTGACCAGCTACAAACATTAAAACAAACGGGCGTTCCCTCTTATCAGGCACAGTCTGAAGAAGATCTACTCATACCTGATCTAGTTGAAGCACAATTACTTGGTGAGTCAGCTATCGCATTATTGAAAGAAGGTCGATTACTCAATCAGGGACGGGAGCAGGGGGTCACTGAATCGTCTTTTGTGTTGCAGTCTGATTTACCGTTGATTGATCTGGGAGAGAAGCAGGGAATCAAAATTGGTTATTCACTATATGCCGGGCAGGCTGTGATCGGAAAAATTAGTGAGGTAGGGCACTGGATTAGCAGCTTTATTCCCATTTCTTCAGTTAAATATCGAGGGTCGGCGCGAATCGCTCGAAAGACAAAAGACGGTTTACAGTTGGGAACAGATGGGATTTTAGTGGGAATCGGTGAAGGGAAGTGTCAGTTGTTACAGATACCTCCCACGGAATCAATTCAGGTGGGACAAGAAGTTTACACGGGGGAAGTTGACCGTGAACTCCCACTGAGCATGCAATCGGCTTTAAGACAGCCCATGTATTACGGTCGCGTGATTGAAGCTGAACTTCCCAGAGGCGCCCCTTATTGGAAGATCATCGTCAAGCCTGTTGTCGAACTTTCTGAGATCAAGCAAGTTAATGTACTGAGACAAATTATTAATCCTCGGCGAATGCTGACGAATTGAGTGAGGAAGAGTGTTGTGAAATTTTTCTGTTTATTATTGCTTTGCTATTTCTTATTGATTGTCCAGATTAGTTTTGTCCCTGATGCAATTATGGCAGGTAGCCGACCTAACCTTATTCTGCTTATATTATGTTTCGGATTGTTTTGGCATCGTGATACAAAAATTTTCCTTTGGGCGATCATTGTAGGACTCATCTGTGAAACCTTCGATTCTTCAATTCCTGGCATGGGGATTCTACTTTTGACCTGCTTGAGCTGGATCGCGTATCGAATTCAAACTCATTTTGAAATTCGTTCGCTGTTGAGCCGCTTTATCTTGATAGCAGTAACAGCCTTCCTCTTCGATGGTTTCTTTCGAGTCCTGAATCAATGGGATGCTAAAGTGCTATCTGACTTGAGTACATTGGCGCAACAATCAGCCGGCAATGCCTTGTATACGGCTGTGGTGGGCGCTAGTTTGCTGATGGCGTTTAACACGATTTGGAGATTCATCCCTGTTGGCCTACAGCAGAATTTGGGAAACAAAACGGTTTATAATTCCCGATTTACACATTGAATCAACTTCTGGATCGTCATTTACCACTCTTAAGATAAACGAAGTACAGTCATCATGCGAAACCGGCCTGGTAATGATCACCTGGATTCAGAAACTGATGCTTTGGGGCATTCGTTTCAGGTGGATCGTATGCCTGGTGTTCGTGTTTTCCTGTTGGGATTTATGTTGATCATCCCTTTGCTAGCGGTCAGCGGACGCTTACTCTTTATTCAATATATGAATGCAGAGTACTTTTATTCTCAGTTTGGTCGGACGACAGAATCAATTGAACCGATTCCGAGTCGGGATGGACGTATTATCTCTGTCGATGGTCAAATACTGGCGATTGATGTGGAACGCTTTGACTTACAGGCACATTATCGTTGGCTTGAAGAACCACCGAATTCACGTTGGTTAAAGAAGCAGGCGTTAAAGTCGCTGGAACCAATAGATCGTCGAAATCAGGAAAAAGTAGAGGCGGCGAAACAGCAGGTTTTAGCCCGTCGTCGGCAACTCTGGGAAGATTTAGCAGTCGTTGTGCGAATGAATCCTGACGAATTGAAAGAGCTATGTCGAAAAACGCAACAACGGGTCGAGACGATTATTGAGAATGTGAACCAGAGAGCTACGAAAGTGCCATCTGAAATTCAAATAGAAGAATCGTTTTCTGATTCAAAAGAGCAAAGCAGTCAAAATCACTTGTCAGCGATCTGGGAGCTCTTGAACGAAACGTTAACCAAACCTCCACGACGTCCTCAAAAAGAACGGATTGTAGTACGTGAAGAGCTTGACTATCACACGCTCAAATCAGACATTCCACGAGAAATTGCGTTGGCTATCTCGGCACATCCAGAGCGGTTTCCTGGAATCAATATTGAAATCGCAACACTGAGAGAGTATCCACAGAAGACGATTGCCCCTCATGAGATTGGAATTCGCCATCGCATTGACGATAAGATCTTGGCAGCACGTAAACAGCGATTCCCTGAAGGCGATCCGCTTGATTATCGCGAAGGAGATCGTATTGGTAAAACAGGAATCGAACGGTCTTATGATCGTTATTTGCGCGGATTACGTGGTTTAAAACGCGTTGTTAAAGATCGTCAGGGTGAAATTGTTCGTATTGAAATTATTCGCGAGCCAAAATCGGGTGATGATGTTGTCCTTACGTTAAGCACTCAAATACAGGGACAGGTGCAGCATCTGCTTGATCAAGCCTTACAGAGATTACAACAGAATGTGGATCAAACAGGAAGTCCACATCATGTCTCTGCCGGTGGTTGTGTTGTGGTATTAGATGTCCGAACGGGGGCGATTATTACTATGGCTTCCGCACCGCGCTACGATCTGAATTTGTTATTGAATCCTTCCCCAGACGAGTGGCAGGCGGTGCTTAATGATCCAAAACGCCCTCTTTTTCCGCGGGCGACTCAGATGATGCTCCCTCCCGGATCGACATTTAAAACGTTAACCTCGATTGCGCTACTGGAGAGTGGTAAAGTTGACCCCGATGAATTTTTTAGCTGCCGAGGATATTTGGATCGACCTGATCGACATCGAGATTATATCTATCGTCATTTTGGAGTGGGGCACCATGACATTAATTTGACTCAAGCTCTAAGTCAGTCCTGCAATGTTTACTTCTTTCAAGCGGCACGAAAAATAGGACCACAAACCATTTACCATTGGGCAGACCAATTGGGATTTGGCAAACCTACGGGGATTGATATTCCTGGTGAACGTGGTGGGCATTTACCTGACCCCAAACCATCAAATGAGAAAAAGAAATCTCCCTGGTACCCTGGAGATACGTTAGGAATTGCCATCGGTCAGTCCCGTTTGACGGCCACCCCTTTACAGATTGCACGTCTAATGGCCGTTGTCGCCAATAATGGTGAACTGATCGTACCGCATTTAGCACAAAGTATCGTTCCTTCCGCTGAATCTTCTACTACAACACGCAAGATGATCTCTTATCCAAGACGTTATGTGAGTGGTATTCATCCCGGAACGTTACAGCGTGTGCGTGAAGGCCTGATCAATGTTGTTGCGCATCCTCGAGGAACTGGTTATAAAACCGTGCGGATGAAAGAGATTACTATTGCTGGCAAAACGGGGACCGCAGAGACCGGAGGTGGAAAAAATGATCACGCATGGTTTGCTGGTTTTGTACCAGCAGAGCGACCGAAGTACGCATTTGCGGTTGTGATTGAGCATGGTGGTTCAGGAAGCAAAGTTGCTGGACCAGTTGCCAAAACACTGATTCAATCGTTACTCCAGGCTGGCTTATTGACTTCAACGCAAGTGAAGCTACAAGCGAACTGACTCCACTAGGATTACTTTGTTGTTTCTTTTGGCGGTATTAATGCCTGGGGTTGGTCGATATGTAAATAGTGGCCGTGATCTGCAGTGAGAATAACAACAGACTCGTCCCAGTTACTATTTTTTTCTACCCATTCAGTGATCACTTTGAATGCAGCATCACCACTCTTGACGGCTCCAATTGCGTTATCAAGATTATTATCGTGATTTGCCCAGTCAACGTCGCCAGCTTCGACCATTAACCAAAACCCTTTTTTATTTTGACTCAAAACCTGGAGTGCTGATTCAGTCATCTCTGCCAAATTGGGATTTTCTTTCAGATCAGATTCAGAATAAACTTCGGCTTTCTGCTTTCCTGGAGCAGGTTGAAAATTCCCATTTGCTGTCTGGTAGGGTAAGTGGGCCGAGTATTGACCTACCCCGTACACGCCCAACAGTCGTGTCTTATTTTGGATGGCGTATTTTGTCGCTTCTTTCAGTCCACAACTTCCTTTTTTATCAGAAGTACGTACGGCGACTGTATACTGTCCCCCATTTTCGATATCGGATTTTTTCAATGTTTCTTCGGTAATGTATTTCCAACCAGGCTCAAAATTCTTTCCTTGCGCTTTCTCATCAGAAGTTTTTGCAATGGTGCCAAAACCACCTCCCAGAACAACATCCATTCCAGGCAGAGGATGATCAGGGTGCGAAATAGAAGGCAGACCAACTAAGTCTCTGGCCAGATCCTGATAGTCATTGCGACTGACATTATGGGCATAGGCGGCTGCTGGAGTCGCATGAGTGATAGGGACACTCGTAACAATGCCGACAGAGTATCCTTTTTGCTGAGCCATGTGGGCAATTGTTGGAACGCGAGCACCAGTGGGGTCGACGTTTATGGCGTTGTTATATGATTTCAGGCCGGTTGTCATCGACATGGCGGTATTAGCAGAGTCTGGATAAGCGTGTTCGCCGTAATTGTTTTTCAAATTTCCAATCAGATACTTTTTGTCATTACCGGGCGTCCAGGGAGTAGGGCCTCCTTTAGCTGCATTGTAACCACCCCTGTTTTTTCCTCCCGGATTCAAAACTGTTTGCTGATCCACGTCAACATCCGTATTGGCATTATGGGGGGCTGTGACCATATAACCAAATTGTGATGTACCTGCTGCAGGATAGTCTTGAAAGTGAAAACCGGTACCACGCCCACAGTGATAGTTGTCTTCACCCGAATAAAAAAGGGCAGCCGCTTTTGTGGTCTGCCAGTCCATCCCGTCAAAGATGAAGAGGATGATGTTCTTCTTACCAGCTTTGAGAGCCGCTAATTGCATTTCATAGAGATTTGTCTGATCCAGATAGTCTGCCTTTGGATTCACGGTATTTGTTGGCAGGAAACCATAGATTTGTGCTAACGATTTTTCATTACGATAAGGGCTATTCTGCCCGGTATAGGAACTTAGATTGAGTCCTTTGACATTTCCTCTTGTACCAAAAGTATAAACTGGAATCAGGCGTAATGAATGGTTGGACCATTGTGTGTAGTTTTCAGGTTCAAAGCCCCAATGCGCGACGGGACTTTTCTTGTTTTGAATCGCAGACGTCTGGATTTGCCTGATATGATCCTTGTCCGAGTCTTCTGCTGCACTCGATGTAACAAATGCCAATAAGATCAGCCCTGACAGGCTGGAAGAAACAGCGAGCTTCATTTAATCCTCTGTAAATATAGTGAGAAGTAAAAACGGGAGGGATAGAAGAAAGTAGAATACTATTATAGCCTAAGTTGGTCGGGCTTTGTAAATAGCCCAGACATGAAGCCTGCGTTAAGATTTGAAGATTAAGGTGGGGCTTCAAAACCAGTAACTTGAAGGCAGATCCAATCGGTCGAGAAGAGTTCAATCCAACTGAGTTGACTCGAAGAGTTGCAGCGCCATACCAATAATCGATGTATCTAGACGGATTGAAAGTACTGATTGAAAGCTAATTTCAATCAGCAATGACTCGCATCTCAAAACCTCAAGTGTAGCTTTAATTCAATTTGAAATCGAACTTATTATTTCCACTGGCTTTTACATTGGCGGTGAGTCCAGACTTCTTTGGGTCTCCATAATCGACAGGAACCTCGGGTTTCGTTTTATCGCTTTTCGCTTCTTCTGTTCCAGGCATGGGAGTTTCTCCACCAGAAGTAATTGTGACCACATGTTGACCAGGAGTTGCTCCGATTGCTTTTCCCGTTTTGAGTGCATAGGATCCTGATGCATCTGTTATGCCAATAGCAGAAGGACCTGATTCAGGCATAAACACGACAGAAGCTCCCGATACAGGCTTATCTTTCATAGTGATAATTCCGGTGACTTCGACTGTTTTGGGAGTATCATCTGGTGCTCCATTACAACTGGTACCTAATAAAATGATCGCAGAGAAAAGAAATAAGACGTGATTTTGCATTTCAGCCCCTTTAAAAAATGCAACCTGTTAAATTGATCTAAACAGGTTGCATTAAATTGCATTGAATCGGAATTAATATCAAACCTTAGGAATATGGAAAGCTAAAAATCTCCAATTGTTTCACCACTTTGAATAGAAGCCAGGGCGCGATAAGTCCCGGTATCAATGTTTTCACTTATGAAACGGACAGCTCCATCTCCCATTAAAAAGTGTGCTCCCCCTTCATGGCGACTGGCGAATGAATAATTTCGTCCCCAGTCTCCCGCTGTAAAAGTATTATTAATATAGTGATTTAAAGGGACAGCACAGTTTGCCGTGGAGGCATTGAACCACCACCACCAGTTGTGAGAACATTCTCTGGGAAGGGCTTCTCCTACGAAAAAAGTGCCACTCATTCCATCGGTGACATCACGTACTCTTGTGATGTTGACTTTGGAACTACCATTCCGGCACATAAAACCGTTACCCCAATCGAGTCCATTGGTATTTCCAGCATTGCGCCCTGTAGGGTCAGAATGCACAAACCCACCCCAGGCCCAGTTGTTTCCTGACACAGCTTTATAACTGGTAACAGCCCTTTCATCTCCTACATTGGAACGTCCGGGTAAAATTCCACTTTCCACACCAGTATCAGTAGGGCACAAAAACACTTTTAAAACCGTTCTTGAAACTTCGGTGTTGTTAGGATCAGAGAGAGGTAATCCATGATTAATTCTGTTGTACACATTCGCCTGATCAACAAAGGGTAAAAGGTACGCTATCCAGCTCATTCCTCGTTGCGTGTTGTTATAGCCACCATCGAGAGTATGCTTGTAGCTCATGGGAAACACACTGTGTGTTTCATGATAGTTATGAAGCCCCAAACCAATCTGCTTCATGTTATTTTTACATGTACTTCTTCTGGCTGCCTCACGCGCTTGTTGTACGGCCGGGAGTAGCAGTGCTATGAGGATCGCAATTATGGCTATGACGACCAGCAACTCAATCAGCGTAAAAGCGCGCCTTGGTGAATGATTCATTTGCACGTTGTTTCTCCTTCAAAAAATAGAATAAAGAATAGAAGTGACAAAAATTTCATTTAGAAATGTAAAATTGCTTGATTTACAGGCAGAATTTGGAGCTAAAAGCTTAAAATGAAGGGCTTTGAGTTCACTTGTGGTGTTCTCCGAATTCGAGTATGAAGTAGTTAGAGAACGTGTTATTAATACATTGGTTCATTAATATACATAGGTATTAATTTCGAGTCTACAATTGAAGATCTATTCTGTCAATCAGTTCCATTAGTAAACCGCATGCTTTGTGATTATGTATACTTTGTTAATTAAGTACAGCTTTTGAGTGGCGTTTAAAGAATCAAAGATAAACTTCTAGATACAAAGTACTAAAAGCCTATACTGGTTGTTATTAGGCTTCACTTCCTCAAACATCAGCAAAGTATTTGTTATGAAGCAATTGTCTTTGCAGAATGGTATTTGCCGGGTTTCATCAGCTTTTGGTTCTAAGCTTGGTTCGGTATCGTACTAGTATTCCTGTAGAATACGTTCCAGAATACCCCCCTTAAATACAGGATAAAGACTCAACTCATCCATATGCACGTAACCGATGTGGCAGCCACAGGTTTCATTCGTGCAAGGAAGGTCTCGTAATTTCAATTCAAAATCGGACCAATAGATATTTCCGATCGGCTCCTTGATAAAATGACATCGATATATGGTGCCCTCACCATCAACTGAGATAACGCTAGAACCACAACGGCAGCTACACCCCAAACTCGAATGGTATTGAGTATTAAGTTGAAATAAAGGGTCGATTGAGCCACTTGAAAAAATTGGATCTTCATCCTCACTATATTAACAAAGCAATGTGTGAGCAGCTTGAGAATTTAGAGATCGAAGTTGATATTGATGATAAACAGGAGCCGGGTACGTATGGTGGTGAAGAAAGTTGATACTGTGCCGTTTCTGAATGATCTTTAAAGTAGTCTTATGGCTGATCTATTACCACATGTTTCTCCCAATCATTTTGTTATCATCGGGAACCCTGGAAATCAGCGGATTCAATTTTTTCAAAAGGCTTTACAGGATTTTGGACAATCACAGGCAGACATTGTTTCCTACACTCAACTGATTCAAGATCCTCATCGACGAATTGTGTCTTGAGCAGATTCATCTCGAGAAGTGGCTGCCTAAAGCTTCACTGAAACATGGGACAACATTTGATTTGCGAGTGATCGTGATTGATGGTCAGGTGCGTCACTTTGTTGTCAGAGAAAGCCGTAGGCCTCTCAGTAATCTTCATTTGGGGAATCGTCGTGGTGATGGGAAACAGCTCATTAATGCGCTTGGTACATCAGGGTGGGAGGAAGTTCGTAAAACCTGCGAGCAGGCTGCCAGTCTCTATCCGGGAAACTTTCATATTGGCGTTGATGTATTGTTGACCCCCGGATTTCGTCAGCAGGCCATTCTCGAACTCAATGCGTTTGGCGATCTTTTGCCAGGTATACTGCATCAAGGGTTGGACACATACCAGTTTGAAGTACGATCAATTCTTTGTAGCGAGAACCTAAGAGTAAGTTTTCCATGATGCTACTATCGTTGGAGATAGTTTTTTATTTAGCCTGTTCCCATATTGACGATTCATTATCGATATAGCTTTGGCTATTTCATGTCCAGGTCGAAAGTGTTCTCGCCAGCCTTGATAGTGAAAGTCACTTCGCTCGTTTCGGGGTTCTGGTATTTCTTAGGAATTTCGGGCCACTCTTTTGCAGCGGGGGCTTCTCCTGTGATTGCTGCATCGGCCTCGGCAGCAGTCATTTCAGTTGTTGGCGGCGTAACACCAATTTGATAGTCACCTACTAAGATCGCATCACCACGTCTCATACGGAGTGAATATGTTCCATCAGCGGCAATGGCACTCGATGCAGTAATTCCCTTGTCTTTGTGGAGAAAGACAATAGAGGTACCATCGGGTACAGACTTTCCATTGGAAGTAACTTTTCCTTTTACAGTGCCTGTGTCTCCCTCGGGTAACCTGCTTCCACCGGTGCAGCCAGCAAAACTCAAGATCGCAAAAATGAGCGAGCTTACGATTATAGTAACGTGCCTTCGTTGATCCCTAATGAATAATTCGTGCATTTCTTCCCTTGTTTTCGATGTGATTCAAAGAGGTCTGAAAAAGAAATTTAAACAGATGAGACATTGTGCCTCGAAGAGAATTGTAGGCGGACAGGATTGCCCGCCTACAGGGTTGAGATCAGAATTCGCCGAGTGGCTTTCCATCATCGCGCGTTGCTAAACGCCGTAAAGTTTGCATATCTATATTTTCACTGAGAAACCGGACTGAACCATCTCCCAATAAAGCATGAACTCCTCCCGTATGTGGAGAGTAGATCCCATTGTTGGGGCCATCGTTTGTTCCGGTGCCCGGTAAACTGTTATCTACAGTATTAGGTGGATACCGAATGGTTGTGAGATTGAATGTACGGTTTTGACCTGTTTCGCCAGCATCAGCTGTACCCATCATCCAACCGTGATTGCTGTTAACCTGAACTGGATTGTCAGCTGCGTCTCGAAAATAGTTTGAACATTCACTTACAACTATGATATTAGTAGTTCCATCTGAAATATCTTTGATTTTGATACATAGATTCTGGAGCATGACACCACCACGGGCTTTAATTCCTCCGGGGGTGACTGAAGTACAACACCCTGTGTAAGCGTATTGATTATGGATTGATGCATTCGTGAAGCCGTTTCCGTTAGTGGCTCCTGAAATCCCCACATAGTGTGGCCTGACAGTCGATCCTCCCCCCGTGTTATGAGTAATCGCTTTCATGGGACTGGATGGACAGAGCATCAATGGAATGATTACCTTGTCCGCAACCGCTCCATTTCCAACGTAGCCGGAGTGATTAACTTCATGATTCAGTTGGTTGAATAGAGCAGCCTGATCCATATATGGCAGAATTCCGACCCACCAAGATTGTCCCCAGCCTCCTGCATGGTCCCGACGTGCACCGAGAGGAAAGCATTTGAAGACATCATGATAATTATGATGTGCCAGGCCGATTTGCTTAAGGTTGTTTTTGCAAGTTGATCTCCTGGCAGCTTCTCGTGCCTGTTGAACTGCTGGCAACAGTAAGGCGATCAAAATGGCTATGATGGCGATCACGACCAGCAACTCAATCAGTGTAAAAGCGCGTTTCTTTGAATGAGTCAGTTTCATGTTTTTCCCTTTGAAAAAGAAAGAATAAGAAAACAACATTAGAGATAAAAACTTTCATCCTGGATGATGATATACCAGCTTCGATCCAGCTTCGATTAACTCAGTTTGATTGCTGATTTCAGCGGAAGACGTTGAATTCTCTTGTGTCATGCTGCGAATTCATTTATGACATGTTTAAGGCAACATAATATTTAATATATTAATACATTGGTTCATTAATATACAAAAATATTAATCCTAAGTCTATAGTTGTTCAGAGGCTTCTGTCAATTAGCGCAAACAACAATAAATAATTTTGTAAATTCGTATGCTTTGTTAATAAAATTCTACTTTTGAGTTGGATCTTACTGAGAGAGGCGATGATTACAGCTATCGCCTTATTAATGGGTGAAGTAACTTAAATCTATGAGTAACTCTGCCTGTTTTTTGAGCAAATTTTGGGAATGGTATATGGTTTGCATTATTAAGATATTCTGTTTTACCTTAGAATAATTGATGAATGACAAACTCAAATCAGGGAACAACAATGACTCCTCGGGAAGTGCTCGCCCTCTGCCGTGAACGGGAAATTCAGGCCATAGACCTTCGATTTATGGATTTTCCTGGCACCCAAAAACATTTCACTATTCCTGCTAAGATATTGGTAGAGAAGAGTTTCGAAGATGGCTTCGGCTTTGATGGCTCTTCAATGCGCGGCTGGAAGGCGATTAACGAAAGTGATATGTTAGTCGTTCCTCAACCTGAAACGGCGTTTGTTGATCCCTTTATGACAAACACTCTCGTGATGACCTGTAACATTCAGGATCCGATCACTCGCGAGGACTATGCCAAAGATCCGCGCAATGTTGCCCGCAAAGCAGAAAGCTATATGCGGTCCACTAAAATCGCTGATGTAGCCAATTTCGGGCCCGAAGCAGAGTTCTTTATATTTGATGACGTGCAATTCGACCAAAATGAGCACGAATGCTATTACCATGTGGACAGTATTGAAGGCCAGTGGAACCGAGGAAAAGCAGGCAGCACCCCAAACGCGGGTTACAAAATCCGGCATAAGGAAGGTTATTTCCCCGTTCCACCGGCTGACACCTTACAGGAAGCACGTACTGAGATGATGCTGGCGTTAATGGATTGTGGCGTCGAAGTCGAAGCGCAGCATCATGAAGTAGCAACGGGCGGCCAGTGTGAAATCGATATGAAATATGCACCGTTGTTAAAGACCGCTGACAACCTGTTGCGCTACAAATACATTGTTAAGAACGTGGCTGCCAAACATGGTAAAACAGCGACCTTTATGCCAAAGCCACTCTGGAACGATAATGGTTCCGGCTTGCATTTGCATATGTCGCTTTGGAAGGAGGGTAAACCGCTGTTTGCGGGTTCCCGCTATGGAGGTCTCAGCGAGATGGGAATGTATGCGATGGGGGGGATTCTCAAACACGCGCCTGCTCTATTTGCATTTTGTTGTCCCACGACCAATAGCTACAAACGTTTGATTGCCGGCTATGAAGCACCCATCAATTTGACGTACAGCTATCGAAATCGATCAGCGGCGATTCGGATTCCCGTGCACAGTCCTCATCCTGAAAACAAACGTTTTGAATTCCGCTGCCCCGATTCTTCTTCGAATCCTTACTTAGCAATGTCAGCTGTGTTGATGGCGATGCTGGACGGCATTCAAAACAAGATCGATCCCGGTCACCCTCTGGAAAAAGATATCTATGACCTGAAACCTGATGAACTGGCAGAGTTACCCGCTGTACCTGAATCACTGGAACAGGCACTTCAAGCGTTACGCGATGATCATCAGTTTCTGCTTGTGGGTGATGTCTTTACAGAAGATGTGATCGATACATGGATCTGGTACAAGTCCAGTCAGGAAGTGGCTGCCCTTCGCGAGCGCCCGCATCCTTACGAATTTGCCATGTATTACGATATCTAAACGTTTTATATATGGTTTATGGGAAGCAATCGGCAATGTTCTGAATCGTGCCTCCACCAGCCGTATTGACTGTCGCACCATTGTTGTTCGTGGAGAGATTCGGCAGGTCTTCCACATTGATGGTACCACCCACGGCAGCAAAGAAATCGAGAGACGTGTTGGTCGTATTTCCTGTCGCCTCTACACAAAGCAGATGAGGCGAGCCGACAAACACATCGAGTCCGGTACCACCTCCACCAGCTCCAAAGAGTATGTTACTATTGACCTGAATGCGGGCCGCACTTGCCGTGCCACTATCCAGGAGTACCTCGATACTGTCATTAAAAAGACCACCCGTTTGTGCGATCAAGTTATTGGTGACGAAGACGTCGTGGTCTGTACCACGATCAATGTCCAACGAGATACCATCATCAAACAGCGCTGCCAGGACATCATCCGAAATTGTGTTTTGGTTAATAGTAGTGTCTGTTGTGCCTGTCGTGTTCAGACCAAGATAAATACCCGTACCAAAGAGATTCACCAGATCATCCGAGTCGATCGTATTTTGAGAGATCGTTGTTGTGGCTGATCCTGCATTGTAAATCACACTAATACCATCTCCGAATACGCCTGCGGTATTCTGGATTGTGTTACCCGTAATGGTAGTTGTCATAGTACCGGTTGAATTACCTGTGTAATTAATCCCGTCTCCAAACGCATTCAGGATACTGGTAATCTGGTTGCCTCTAATCCGTGTTGTCACATTACCCGCGGTGGTGGATACTTCGATTCCAGTACCAGCTAAAGCAAGCACACTGGTAATGATGTTATTATCAATGTCGACGGTTGCATCACCGCCAATTTCCACATCAATCGCATCATCAAATGCAGTCAGAATACTTCGGATCGTGTTTCCACTGATGGTGCCGTTTCCAGAACCATTCAGTACTGCAATTCCATCAATGCTTGCATCGTCTATGGTATTGGATGAAAAGTTAAAGTTCGTGACATTTTGTGCGAAGATACCTTCAGTCGTGGGGGTGTCAATAGTCGTGTTTTGAATGGTAATATTTTGTGAATTGGTAGCAGTAACGCCGGTTGCTCCACTATTCGTGAGAGTTCCACCATTAAGTGTAAAGCTACCCGTCAGATTGTTAATCAGGACTGAGTCAGCGCCCGCATTTGTGCTGCTTAAGTTGTCAACTGTAATATTTGCCGTGCCGTTGTTAACGTTGACAGACGTTGTGCCATTGGTTGTGGTGACCTGTCCGAACTGTATCGTTCCGCCTGCGTTCTGGATATCGATACCATCGCCGTTGGTATTTGTAATCGAACTATTGGTAAAGGTCACATCCCCATTACCCCCGGAAATCAGCACACCCAGACCACCCGATTTGGTGAGAGGTGTTTGGTTGAACGTAGCGGGGCCGGTTAAATTTGACAAGCTGATTGCCGTACCAGCTCCGGTATGATTAATGGTATTGTTAGAGACCATCAGGTTACCCACTCCATTTGCGATAATCGAAGAACCGGCACCCGTTGTTGTGATATCAAATCCGGAAAGCACACTGCGGTTATTCAGCGTGAAGCTACCGGTAATCTGTGGAGTCAGGCCGGTATTCGAATCAGGCAGCTGTACCTGTCCCACTTGAGTGGTAATGAATTGTGCTGGCCCGGATGAGAGCACTTGAGTATTCGTTGCAAGTGTAAAGTTACCCGCTTCCGCGGCATTCCGATGGTCGTACACGACAACATTCCCCTGTTGTGTCCTTGTGTCTGCAAAGGCGGCTGCCAAAGTTCCAAATGGATCCTCAAATGTTCCATCACCACTGCCTCCTGTTTCGACATGCATGAAGAAGTAAGGCAGTCCCGTTGAAGGATCAATAAGCAAACCACCATTGGGATCCTGGATTTCCTGGTTGGTGACCACGATATTACGGAGGCGTTCGGGAGCTTCTCCCAGTCGATCACGAGCCGGCAGGTTGGATCGTGGTCCATTTCTCAAGCCTGTGATACTAGGCCACTGAAAAGATACAGCGAAGTTAACTGTTGTGTCGAACACACGATCATTTTGAATACTGAGATTCAAGGCGACGACATCTGATATGCGACCTTCAACACGCGACTTCCAGCCCCAGGCTTGAGGAGTTCCATTGGCCTGAAAATGATACCAGCCAGCAAAAGCGCGGACGTCGGTATTGGGGCCGGAATAAATTTTCCGACCAGCTTCCATATCAACTCCCGTCATCGCGGCTTGGTAGAATCTGGTAAATGTTCCGCCGAAGAGATGATGGCCGATAAATGTGTACGTGCCAGTAGGGTCATGAGTGGTTCTTAACAATTTACGTCTTGTTCCGGTGGGGATGTACCAGTTGAGTCGTGCATCCCAAAGATCGCCAAGTGTTTCGATACCCCCTGAAACCTGGCCAAAGTTGGCATAGCCTGTGTCACGGGTGTCATAATAAATGTAGCCGCCAATGGTTCGCTGATACTCGGGTAAATATTGTCGGGCACCAATCCCGATATTGGAACCCAGATTATGATTCTCATCATCAAGCAGTAACCGGGCATCGAGGAAGGCAAGCCAGTCGCTATCATATCCCTCAAACAAGGGAAGGAATCCTTCGAAGGAGGAAAGTCCTCCAACACGACCTATTGTATCCCCCGCTTCATAGCTGTAACCGAAATGGGGATGGTAGCGTCCAAACCAGGCGGAATCGCCGAACAGCTCCGAGACATCGCCACTATAATTTTCATTATCGAATTCAGGTATCTGATCGATAGTCTGCGCGAAAAGTAAAGAATTTGCACCCAGAACGATGATGACAGCCAGACAGTATTGTTTCATGGAATCCATTCCAGTTTGTGTGTAGAGCCCCTACTTCTGTCGTCAGGTTTGATCCAGTTACTAGATCCATTTTAGTTAGGAAACGATTAACTATCTTGACACTGGTCAGGGTTGGTCCGGTTAGGAATTCTAGGTGTAGAATGTCGTTTGTTTTCCGCCTTCATTTTTCCTCAGAACACATGAGAAAAACGTCCTCTATTTCTAATTTACTAAATCAATATCTAGCAGTCTCAAAACAGGTTAACTGAAAAATCAAATTGACATTTTCAGGAATTTTGAAATTGAGTTAAAGTCCTAAACGGTACTGCATGATTTGTATCTTGACTTGCTGATGTCATTGACTAAATTGCGCGAATTGCGTCGCGCGCGTGAGAATGGTTTTACATACTGAAGGTCTCTTCACAACTTGAATTTTTCACTATGAAACCCACTGGTTTGAAAACAATTTGAACAGACCATGCTCATAAGTCCTCCTGTTATCGATTCGTATCGGCTGTCTCTCAGGTGACGTCAGTGAAACAACAGATTGTATCAGCACGCTCTCACTTGTTGTTGACGACAAATTCCTATTTTCTTTCGACTTGACCACTTCAGTCTTCTTCGTTTGATATTAGGCTCATACAAAGATTTAGTTGATGAGTATAAACTGGCAACATCAGCTTGATTGAATGGATTCTATTACCGCTGCAATAAATTTGATGGAAAATCAATCTTCAGACTTCATTTTAACAGATACCGCCTCAATCGAAGAACTGAAAAATGAGAAGTGGAAAAGAGGGTCGTTCAGGATGGGGTGTTGTGGCCCTGCTTAACTCAGGTGAGTCTTCCAGGCTATAGCCAATGAGGTTTCCCTCAAGGAAGCTAATGCTACCTCAGAGTGTATTTTTCGGGAGCAGTGTAATCTATATCAGCGCAACGTACTGCCGTATATACGATTCATGTTCTGTGATTGCAGTCTGACTCCCGTTAGTATTCATTAATGATTTCCGTCAGCAGTGATTACAACGCGTTTTGGAATAGATCGACTCTTCATTTTGTGATTCATCGATGGCAAAATTGATCAAACAGCGAAGCACTTTAGAGCGATCGGGGAGACTGTGTTTCTGTACCATCTGGTCGAGATAATCAATCTGGCTTTGTTTTAGCTCCAGCGTAACTGCTACATTTTCACTCATGTCAATCTTTTCCTTTGCATTAATTGAAGTGGACGTTTTGGAACGGTTCTCAATTTTCAGAGATTGTACTTACTGGAATTACGATTTCCATAGCGAATTTTTATTTCAACCTGAGACCGGAGGTACTCCAGGCTGTTCATACCAGTAAATAGCAATTCTACCACAAAAATCTGATTTCTGATGTCTTCTGCGATCTGCTGTGTTACAATTCAGGTCCACAGTCATGCTCCCGCCTGAGAGGGCGATCCATCCTCAATATCCATGATCAGCTTTCGGAGACACTTTCATGAAACAGTCACCAGGCATTTTATTCTTTGTGACGATCTTGCTTTTTCCTTATGTCGGGCACGCAGGCGAACCGGCATTGCACGAGGGATGGCAGGCGATGACGCCTCGCGAGGAATTGCGTCCACAAGTTTCCTGGGATGCAAAGGCGGGGCTGAAAAGGAAAGGCGCCTTTATCATTCAGGCCGATGGCCGTGAAGGTCTGATGGGACACATTCAGAAGTCGTTTCCTGTTCAGGGGGGAAAGACTTATGAATTCACAGCGTTTCGCAAAACAGATGGCATTGATCTGGTACGTCGAGCCGGTGCGGCTCGCCTGCGATGGCTCGACAAGAACGGAAGACGTGTGAAGCGTGATGAGAAATCCTATGCTTCCTATCGACCTGGCGAGCGTCCTCAGGCAGAACCGGAATTTCCCAGTGATCAGGAATCAACGGATGGCTGGACAAAAGTGGCTGGAATTTATCGTGCTCCTTCAGAAGCGGCTCAGGTGCAAATCGAGTTACATTTTCGCTGGGGCCCACCACATTCACAAATCCAGTGGAGTGATATCAACTTCAAACAGGCAAATGAAATTAAGCCACGCAAAGTACGGCTCGCAACAATACATCATCGGCCCCAGGCAGGGAACAAGCCCACTGATAAACCGGCACAGTTTGCGAAGTTGATTGAACATGCGGCACAGAAGAAAGCAGATTTGGTGGTGCTTCCTGAATCCATAACGGTCTATGGTACAAAGCTGCCTTACGCTGAGTGTGCAGAACCGATTCCCGGACCATCCACAGACTATTTTGGTGAGCTTGCCAAAAAACATGACCTTTACATCGTCGTCGGGCTTTACGAACGGGCAAAGCATCTGGTTTATAATGTGGCTGTGTTGATTGGTCCCGATGGGAAAATCGTTGGTAAGTATCGAAAAGTCACACTACCGCGAGGTGAGATTGAAAAAGGAGTCACACCCGGAAGCGAATATCCGGTGTTTCAAACCCGTTTCGGAAAAGTTGGTATGATGGTTTGCTACGATGGATTCTTTCCCGAAGTGGCGCGCGAATTGAGTAAAAACGGAGCCGAAGTGATAGCCTGGCCTGTCTGGGGCTGTAATCCGATGCTCGGTGCCGCACGCGCCTGTGAGAATCACGTTTACGTGATCAGCAGCACTTACACAGACACATCTTCCAACTGGATGATTTCCGCCATTTACGGACATGATGGCAAACCACTGGCCCAAGCTAAGGAGTGGGGAACGATTGCCATCACCGAGGTCGACTTGAACCATCCCCTCTATTGGCAGAGTCTGGGTGATTTTCGTTCCCAAATTGAACGGCATCGCCCTCAAGTAGCTCCGAAACCTTAACGGAATCACTAGCTCATCCGTTAAGGTACTCGTTATGCTTCACGATTCTTAAAACTCCACCAGCGTTTTTGCGGAATCAAGGCGATGGCCATGATTGCCAGTTGTGACAGCATAAATAGCGCCAAGGCTTTGAGAACGCCTTCCGTGAAACCATAGGAATGCAATCCGACGCCCAGTTCATTGACGCCAAACCAGGACCAACTGGTGACGATGTTACCGCCAATGGAAAGCATTGCCAGACCACGATCTTTGACCAGACCTCCCCAGCGGGCATGCAGCACGAGTGCGTTCCAGAGCACAATGATTAAGGCCCCGTTTTCTTTCGGGTCCCAACCCCAGAAACGGCCCCAGGAATCATCGGCCCAGAGACCACCGAGCACCGTTCCCACAAAACTGAGGAAGATGGCAAAGCAGAGCACGCCATAGAGCATGCGAATTACTTCTTTACCTGCATCTGCGGTCATGCGGGGTGTACAAGTTCCCCATAAAATATAAAACAGACCAAGGAGACCAGCCACGAACGTTGCGGCATAGCCAAGTGTAATACAAACCACATGTGTGGCAAGCCAGAACTGAGTATCAAGAACAGCTTGTAGCACGGTCATCGTATCACCATCCCCGGCCAACATGTGGGCGATCAGAAGTGTGGAAAATCCGGAGACCGAGGCCAGCAGATTTCCAATGCCCAGCCGATTCATGCGTTCGATCACAATTCCCCCCAGTACAGCCCCCCAGCCAATAAATACGGCCGAGGAATACAGGTTCGTGACAGGTGGACGTCCCGAGATATAAATACGAGAAATCAGGGCAAACGTATGTACGACAAACGTAAGCACAATCAGCCAGAATGCGGCATCGCCTAACGGGCGGTTCCAGAACAAAAATGAGAAACAAACCAGTACAAACGCGACTAGATATAACACCGAGGAGTAATAAAAGGGTTCAAAGTGATTGAAGAAGGCTTCGTAATCAATTTTCGATAAGCTGGTGTCTGGCATCTCGGCCTGATGTTTCTCCAGCCATTTTTGATAGTTACGAACTTCTTTATTAAATTCTCCGACATCATTTTTCGCATAGGCAACCAACATTTTCGTCCAGGCCTGAGTCGCTTCGCTTTCTTTGTCTTTCGAGAAACTGGCTTTGACCAGATCACGAGTCCAGGCGTAGGTATAGGTTTGCCATTGATCATCTTCCCCTTCGACTTCATTTCTCTCTGATTCTTCTGGTGGAATCGCGCGTGGAGGATTGCGGCGGTCAAGCATCCGATGACGTCTGATTGCTTCAATCAAATCATCACGCGCCGATTCGGGACGGATATTCGGGGGGGTGAATGATTGGATAATCAAATCAACAATGCCAATCTTTCGTTCCAGATCAAGGACCTGAGATTGATACAGGCTGGCCTTTCCACGGCCTGCTTTGCGAGCCAGGTCAGCCTGTTTGGAGAGTTCAGGAATCTTTTCTGCGAATTCATCGAAGGAGTAACGGAAGCCTTTCCGTTTCTCCAGCCCCAATGTGTGTAGTAATTCCAGATTTTCGATTCGAACGACATTGAGTGCAAAGGCCTCGCGCGGTTTGGCAATCGTATCCAGCAGCCACTTGATGGCAGGTTGAGTTTTTCCGTTTTCGTCTTTGTAATCCTGCCGACCGGAAATGACCCGCAGGCTGTTGCGCGCCAGCGTATCAATGGGCTTGAATCGCCCCTGGTATAAAATAGGGAGCTCTCCGAATTTGTAGACGTTCATTTCATCTGACGGTGTCTTAGGGACGCGGGCTTTGCTCATCAGATAACCGCCAAAGATGATTAGAATCAATGCGGGAATCAGACAGCTTTTCAGCTTTGCCTTTGATCGTTTTTTCTTGATCCATTTCGCTTCGTCTTTCTCTTCAGGTGGTAAAAACTCAGCGACGGCAGTTGCTTCTGTAGTCCGTTCGCGGCGTCCGAGAAAGCGTAACAGTGTAATCATAAAATGGTATAACATGCCGACGGCGACGATCATGCAGGAAACATAGGGAATCATCCAACCCATATTTGTGACGACGGACAGGGTGGTCATTTCTTTTCCGGTGCGGGGGTCGGCATGGTAGCCGCTTTGATAGAATGTTTCGCCGCTGTAACGGAGTGGATTGTTCATCCAGATTTTGATCTCTCGATCAACGTTGGTTGTGGGGTCTACCAGTTCAATGTCCGAGGAATAGTTCATCACAGTACTGGTGCCGGCATAATCATCTTTTCGTACATCGATGAGTTTCACACGATATGGTTTATAGATGCGTTTGAAGCGGAGATAGAGTTGATATGGTTTCTCGTCGACAATGACTTGTTCGCCAATGTCCTGTAATGCCATCTCCAGACTGATGAGATAAATGCCGAGCGACTCATTTGTTTTTTTATCAATGATTTTGATGTAGGCAGCAGGAGTGTCGACAGCGCCGTCGCTATCAGTACCAGCCGAACTTCGCGTGGGTAAGGCAATCCATTCTTTGCCAATACCCGTGGTGGCTGGATTCTCAGCCTGCTTTTTTTCCTCAGGACCTAAAGAAGAAATGCGTCGTAAGGAAGCATTCGGGTAAAATTTCACCAGTTCATAATCGAAGGGGAGTTTGGTGTCGGAAACGACTTCTTCTTGTTTGGCGAGTAAGATCGATTTGGGGATGACGGTGACCTGGTCCTGTTCGGGATCGGTTTCATCAATGACCGCCAATTCAATTTCGCGGATGTCGTGTACAAAGTTTGCCGTTTCCCCTTCCGAAATCGTCATCTGTGTTTCGACAGCCATCGTACCGACCATCAATTCACTCAGCATCATCAGACCGATGCCACCATGCAAAAGCACGATTCCGGCTCGCTTTTTAAACAGGATGATACATCCAGCCAGAAGTACAACGCCTGCAAAAGTCGCTTTAATCAACTGCCAGAGAATGCGCATCGAGGAATCACTGAAACGTGCGGCATCACCCTGAGAGAGAAACCAGGCCAACAGGCAGGCAAACAGAACAGCGCCTCCCATGGTCAACCAGCGTTCTATTTTTCTGAACGACTCGATTTTAAAAAAGAGCCAGATTCCCCCCAGCACTAATGCTCCCAGCCCGACTTCAATCAGAGTCCATAAAGCAGACCAACTGAGTAGGGGAGTTTCCTGAAACCCGTCTTTATTGGAACCGCTGGCGATCACGACCCAGGTCAATAGCAGACCCGCAGCAATCACGGCCCAGCCAATCGCTTTTTGATTTCCCTTCGCCTGCACTTTAAATCGAATGAAATGCGCTGCCAGCAGATTGATGCCCATGAGAAAACCAATGAGCCAGCCACCGGGAAAGTAGAAGAAACCGGGGATGTTTTCCTGGTTGAGGTTCGGAAAGAAAGAAGGGGGGAAGAAGATTTTAAATTCGATACGGGCAAAGCCGGTGCGGAAGTATTCATCGATGACAACCCAAATGTCTTTATTCACTTGCGCCAGCGTTCCCGCCAGGATGATGAAGATGGCCATCGCAAACAAGACGACCGTCAGTCGCAACGAGGCAAAAGGCTTTAAGAAACTCAGGAACTGCTCATTGAGATTTGTCGAACCCGAATCGAAATCTGGTGCGGCAAATTCGCTGGATTTGTCGGAAATGGTGTTCGTTGACATACTAAATTCCTGAAATATAAGCTCAAAAAATTACGTCTCTAAATCAGCTTTGTTTGTAATCATTCAAAGCGAATCGATTGCACAAACTGTTTGAAACGATCTGCTTCCTGTTCCGCTAGTTTTGCGGGACCTGTGAACTTGACAAACCAGGCCAGATTATCGCGATAAATTATGGCTCCCAGAATCGCTTTGCGTGGTTTCGAATTTTCGGGGCCAATCAGTTTCACATAGGTCGCTTTAAGATCTCCTGCTTTCAACTCTTCAGATTCTTTAGGAAGGTCCGATTCGGAAATGTCTTTCAAGCCGACCTGCCCACGCCAACGGTTGATATTAGGCAACAGAGGAGAGTGTTCTTTGGATAAGTCAATAATCGTAACCTCACCCGTTTCATCTCCTGCGTTAATATTAAAGGCTGCTTTTCGCATTCCACCGCTTCGTCCAGGCTTCCAGTCTTCAGGAGCTTCATATTTTAATTTCATAGATGCAGTCGGAGGGTTAGCTGGTCCTGGAGACGGCTGTCTCATGCCACCCCGCATACCTGATGCAAAAGGTGCACCACCCATCGGATTCCCGGCCATCATGCCTTTTAAACTGACGACGGTAATGGTTTTGTCGCCTTGATCTTTCAGTGTAAACAGTTCAGCGTCTAATGCCGGTTTGGTATCGGAGGCGGCTTCAATGTCTTTCGTCGTGATTTCTGAAAGTCCTACCTGATCACGCCATCGGTTGATATTGGAAAGTATATCTTCCGGGAGTGACTTCCCTGCAGAGAGTGGTGTGACAGTCAGTTCCAATTGGGGATCACTATCTTTAATTTTGAGTGTAGCGAAACGGATTGAGCGTCCTGGCTCCTGTTCCCAGTTTTCCGGCAGTGTCCATGCAGGTTTACCCGCTTCCAGTTTGATCGATTTGAGAAAGGTAATAAACGTATCAAACTCGGCACTCACCTGATCGGGAGCACCTGTCATTTTGAAAAACCAGTTCTGTGAACCGCCGGGCAGGATCGCAGCCAGCATACGCACTTCTTTGGCAGGTGCTGTAGTACGTTCCGACACGGTTGAGCTTGTATCATTCTCACTCTTTGGCACAGTGTAAGAGGTGATCTCTTCCTGTTTGGAGCAACCGACAGAGAAAAGCAGCAGGAACATCACAATAAGCGAGCATGTTTGTTTCATAAGATTCCGTCGACCTAAAAGGTCTAATCAATTGATTCAAGTGATTTTGTCGAACCAGCGTTTCTCTCAACAATATCGTGATTGGCTGCATCACTGATATGTGTATGTGTATAGAAAAACAGACAGTGGTTCCGTAACAGTACGATAAGGTAGGAAGGTGTTGAGAAAGACGAGGTCTCTCTGCAAGGTTGTAAGTCATTATATAAAAAGTAGATACGTAAGTCTTGGTTGAGTCGATTCTTCCTGATTTTGTTCAAAAAGCACCGTTATTTTATTATAGTTGTTTCAGACAGAAAAAGTACACAACCAGTTTGTCTCCCTCTCGTAAAATCTTTCTCTTTCGTGGTGATTCGATACCGCAATCGACAATATCCGGCCATTACCGAAAATGATTAAAAATAGGGTAAAAATTACAATGCCTTGCAAAAAAGTTACGAAATTGGTTTCGAGTAGGGCCGATTGTAAAAGGTTCCAGAGAAAATCCTATTTACAAAGAATTCTCTTTAATGTATTTACGCATTCTCGCGAATAATTCGCAAAATAATTTGTTTTTGTGGTACGCAAGGTGCTTATTTTTGAAATAACCTGTCCTCAATGGGATTTCGATCCTGTTTCTTTCAAATAGTTACTTCTAGGTACGGAACCGACAAATCACATCAATCAATGCAAATGGTCAGGAAGACCGACGCTTGATCCCGTTTTAAGTATCCAAAAAATCCAACAGCTTGTTGGCAAAACAACCTTTTAGGCATGGAAGCCGCATAGTGAAGCTATTTTCACAGACATCGCCTGTTGACGCGCTCAATTGGGCTGTGAATTTTCGAACTGTCGAAGCTCTTCAGATTAAGAGAACGTCTAAGCAGTTTGTCGCTCATGTGGGGATTGAAATCCAATCTCCTTGCTCTGCTTCTCTGCAAACAGCAACCAGTCAGGTTGTATGCTCACCAGCGGGAAACCGATCTGTTTCTCAACGGAAGCAAAGAGTGAATACCCCTTTATCTGATTCAGTAACGTGTAATGCGTTTAAACCAACCTTTTTGAGGAGTTGGTAGATGAAGTTTGCGACGACAGTAGTTTTATCATTTTTGTTATTTTCCAGCTCAGTTCTTGCGGAAACTCCCAAGGGAGTGCTCTTAGACTTTACCGCGACGTGGTGCGGTCCATGTCAGAAAATGAGTCCGTTGATTTCGCGTCTCAAACGCGAAGGTTATCCTATCAGGAAAGTCGACGTTGATCAGGAACCAGAATTAGCACGTCGTTTTAATGTTTCCAGTATTCCTGCATTTGTTTTAGTTGTCGGAGGACAGGAAGTCGCCCGGTCTGTTGGTTCAACCACTGAGAGCAACTTGAGACGGATGTTGGCACGTATTCCTGCGGCGGAACCACAGCGACCTCCCGTTCCCAATAAAAACGACGAGGTCATTTTTGTTTCCAACGACCAAAAAGGAAACGGATCCAAGCAGGCTTCAATCCAGTTGGCACAACATAAAACCAAGCCAAAAAAGAAGTCTCGTGGTTTCAATATTCCCTTCTTTGGCAAGTCGAAAAAAGAAGAATCGGTGGCAGTAGAAGAGCAAGAACCTGTGATTCGTGCTCAGTTTGGTGATTCTACCAATGATCGGAAGTCTGAAACACCACAACGAAATGTTGTCAACAATTGGCGTGAGAGCGCCGTTCGTATTCGAGTGAAAGATAAAAAAGGTCTGGACCTCGGATCAGGTACGATCATTCACAGCGCGGTCGGACGTACCTTGATTGCAACCTGCAGTCATATTTTCAGTGAATTACGCGATGATTCGGTCATCGAAGTCGATGTCTTTCAAGGCGACAAGCACGAAACCTATGTAGGTACTTTAATTCGCTATGATCTGGAAGCAGACGTTGGATTAATTTCAATTCCTACTTCAGATGTTTTTTCTTCGGCAAAAGTTGCTGGAATTGAGCATCAGGTTAAGGAGGGTGATACCGTTGCCAGTATAGGTTGTAATGGTGGAGAACTTCCGACATTGGAGAAAATTCAGGTCACGGCCCTGAACCGCTTTTTAGGACCGGACAATATCGAATGCACGGGGATGCCCGTTCAAGGACGCTCTGGTGGTGGATTGTTTGATCGATCAGGTCAGTTAGTGGGTATTTGTTTTGCTGTTGATAAAGAAGATCAACGTGGACTTTATGCAGGTTTGCCTGTGATTCACAAACTGTTGGATGATTCGAAACTGACAGCACTTTACAAAGAAACAGAATTCCAACAGACTCCTACTGAAACCAAAATGGCGGCAGAAGAACCTAATCAAGAATTACTTGCCGAGTTTTTAGAGCGTGCGATGCCAACTCAACCGGTGGACTCTCCGACTACAGGAAATCATGATCTTTCTCAATTGCAGGCGGCTTTAGAGCAAGCGGGGGAATCAGAAGTCGTCTGTATCATTCGCCCCTTAAACAAACCAAAGTCGGCGAGCCGTGTGGTCATCATTAACAAAGCCAGTTCCAAATTTGTTTCTTATCTGTCGGGTGAAGTGAGCAATCAACCACAGCCGACATCAGCACGTTTTAAGCCCAGCGAATTAATTTCCCGTGAGCCACAAATGCGAAATAAACGCATGGTCCGCAATCTACCACGTGCTAAAAGTATGAATCATGCTCAGTCAGAAGAGCTTGATTTTCGTCATCCTTCATCGTTCACTCAAACTGCAAACAAGACCACGATTACAAATCAGCAGCGCAGAGAAAAAATTCAGCAGGTCGAAAATCAGATTCAGCGTTACCGCCGTTCTGCTCAGTCTCGACGCTAATTTCTCAGTATAAGTTGCTTCTGGTTCATTATTCACAACGATAATCCAGCCTGGGAAGAATACTTCTTTTTAGGCTGGATTATTTGGTTTTCTGCTTTCAGGCTTTTGTTGTGCTATCGAGAACCTTTAGAATGAACTGTCTGCTGATGCCATCAGCAGATTGTTTTCTTCGATTCCTTCCCATTGCCTGCCACCAGGAGATTCCACGTGAACGTTTTGCAGAAACTGGCGATTTGCCTAAGTCTGGTTTTGGTCTCAACCACCTCGCTGTCGGCTGAGGATTTGAAATTACAACTGCGTTATCAGCAGGAAACGAGCAAAGATTCGGGACGCTATCATCGTTTGCACCGTTCGGAAAGCTGGAAGCCTCAAGAAACTGCAATTATTGTCTGCGATGTCTGGGACTATCATCATTGTTTTAACGCAGTCAAACGGCTGGAAGAGTTTGCACCACGCCTTGACAATTTATTGAAAACGGCTCGCGATCAGGGCGTCACCATTATTCATGCTCCCAGCGATTGTATGGACGCTTATAAAGGGCATCCGGCACGCATGCGCGCGATGCAGGCTCCCAAGTCTAAAGTTCATCCAGAGGGTATCAAAAACTGGTGCTCGCGGATTCCCAGTGAAGAACGTGCCGTCTACCCCGTTGATCAATCTGACGGTGGAGAAGATGATGACCCCGAAGAGCATGCGGCCTGGGCGAAGAAACTGGCGTCACTGGGGCGTAATCCAGCAGGACCCTGGAAAAGTCAGTCCGCTCTGATCACGATTGACGGCAATAAAGATTTTATCAGTGACAAAGGCGATGAAGTTTGGAATATCCTTAACAGCCGCGGGATCAACAACGTCATTCTCACCGGGGTGCACACCAACATGTGCGTGCTGGGGCGTCCCTTTGGTTTACGTCAGATGGCCAAAAATGGGAAGAACGTAGTGCTTGTCCGTGACATGACTGACACCATGTATAATCCTAAAAGCTGGCCTTACGTCAGTCATTTTACGGGCAACGATTTGATTATTTCACATATTGAGAAATTTATCTGCCCTACAATTACCAGTGACCAATTTTTAGGTGGCAAATCTTTTGTATTTAAAAAAGATCATCGACCACACCTAGTCATCGTGATGGCGGAAGCCGAATATGATACGAAAAAAACGTTACCCGAGTTTGCTGGTAAACATCTGGGTAAGCACTTTCGGGTTAGTTATGTTTTTGCGGATGACAAGGATCGAAATTCGATACCTGGTATCGAAGTGATTAACGAAGCCGACGTGGTACTCTTCAGTGTTCGTCGCCGTGTGTTACCTGAAAAAGCGATGCAGGCGATTCGCAAGTACGTGAAAGCCGGGAAGCCCGTTGTCGGTATTCGCACCGCCAGTCATGCCTTTTCACTTAGAGGCAAAAAGCCACCGGCAGGATTATACGATTGGCCTGAATTTGATGCGGAAGTCTTCGGCGGAAATTATCATGGCCACCTCGCTAACGATTTGAAGTCGATCATTTCGATCAATGAGTCTCAGAAACAGAATCCGATTCTCACCGGAATCCCTGATAAACCATTCCAGCAAGCCTATTCGCTGTATGAAGTCTCTCCTCTGGCGAAAAACACAACCGTTTTAATGACGGGAAAAGCTAAAGGCTTTCCAGTCGAGCCAGTTGCCTGGACGTTCAAGCGGAAGGATGGAGGCAAATCATTTTATACTTCACTTGGACACCCGGGCGATTTTAAAAATCCTGAATTTGTGCGGTTACTGGCGAATGGTGTCTACTGGGCCGCCGGTCTGAATCCAGCTGATGTATCGGTTTCGGAAAAGGTAACACTTCATGAAGCACCGCATTGGTCAGTGGTACAGATTCCCAATTCAGAGAAGTCAAACGATACGAACCAAAGTCGCTGGTATCGATGTGTGGTTCGAGTTCCCGAAAAGTGGATGTCAAACCAACCACTGACATTGAAAGTCGGCGAGGCCGAGGGAACTCAGGTCAATGCCTGGTTGAATGGAACTGCTTTAAAGAAAACAGACGCTGGTTTTCAGATCGTCCCAAAAGCAGTGACCCCCAACGACGCAAACCTGATTGTTTTACAAGTCACAGGCCAAACTAAAAACGCAGATTTCCGTTCCGTGCCTCAACTCGTTTCGGCAACAGGCAATTTGTCGCTGGCAGGTCGCTGGCAGTACCGGAGGGGCAATAATTCCCAATTTGCCAACATGCCACTGCCCGCGAAATTTGGGACGGTGACCGATATCGTTTTCAAACCCTGACCTGATTTAAATGTGCCAACATTATGGTTCTGATTTAAATTGCGGGCCATTTTTTTGGAAGAATTTCAGCCAGCTGGCCATGATGGCATCGCGGATCGTTTTTCCCTGTTTATATTCATCAAGTGTTTTGCCCCAGTAAAAACCAATCCAGCCATCCGCGTATTGCTTCGATTTCTGGATAAACTCTTCGAATTCCTGGGGTGAGCTTTTCAGAGGGAAGGTTTCTTCAATGACAATGGGTTTCCCAATATCAAATCCCTTGAGCGTTTCCAGGGCTTCATCGACTTTGCCTTTTTCCGGATAAATATGCACACTGAGGAAATCAAGATGCTGGCTCACCTGTTCGGGAACAAAGCCCGACTGCAGTCCGGGGCGTTTCAGGCTCCAAGGAACCATACCTACGGTAATTAAGTGCCGTTGATCCTGTTTTCGGATGGTGTCTACTAAAGTTTTAATCCAGGCGGCTGCGATTTCGGGACGCGGTTGTTCTGAAGGGCTGAGTGTGATTCGTTGCACAAAATGCTTGCCTGCAAACCCGGGACCAAGCCAGTCAGTTCCTTTTTTCTTCCCTGCATGGACGACCGGTTCATTCATCAAGTCGTAACAAAATATCGCCGGACTGTTTGCACATTGTCTGGCGATTGCTTCCCAGAAATTCGCTTGTGCTTGCCAGCGTTCTTTGTCGGTTAAGCGATCATACCACGCGGGAACATCCTGTTTGTGATAACATCCCAGTCCGGTTAGATCGAGATACAAGCCCGTCCGCTCGGCCAGTTTCAGTAACTCATCTAGTTTTTTGAGTGCTGCATTGCGAGGCTGATCGGGGGCTGACATGAATTTGCCGAATTGAAGATGAATCCTCACTACATTTGCGCCCAGTTGTTTCATCTCAGCGAAGTCCTGTTCGACCGCTTTCCATTCCGTGCTCCAGTAGTCTTCTAAAAGTCGTCCGTCTCGATCATGGTCGTAGTTAAATCCCCAGGGGACAAACTTTTTTTGCTCTTCTACAGTGATGAATGATTTACCATCCGGGCTGATCTGAATCCAATCTAACTCGGCGGCAACAAGAGGCTTTACTGACACGAAAAACATTAGTGCGATCAAGAGAAAAATCCGCATCAGCCTGTTCCTCAAAAAGAAGTGTAAAAGAATGATTGTCGATCACGGATATGATTTGACTTATATTGATTCTGAATGATCATAGAGTAGATTGCAATCCCGTGATCTCTGATGTCTTAAGAAAGAATGTTCCTTTGGGATTGAGCAATACAGGAACTCCGCTTATGGTAAATAGATACCCGACTGTTTTTTAAAAAGAGGCCCTTATGAAATTCTTATTATCGCTCTGTCTCGCACTCATTTTTATGTATATCGGCCAGACTCAAGTAACAGCCGGTGAAGAACAGAAACCACTTACTTATGAGGTCGATTTGCGGACTGCCTCTGAAGGCTTTGATGGTAAGACCTGCTGGGTGCATGCTCGCGCAGGCGTGATTCTGCAACGAAATAATGATAGACCATTAGTCGTGATGACCATGCAAAAATTATTGCTCAGTGGTTCTGACGTGTTTTACGCGCTAAATGAGATGAGAACTGCCGATGGTGAGAAATGGATCGGACCGATTGAGCATGCTTCGTTGGGGAGACGCCGATTATCGAAAACGAAAGAAATTGCCATCTGCGATTTCACGCCTGGATGGCATGCTAACACAAAGACATTATTGGGAACCGGTCATTCAGTGCGCTATGAAAACAATAAAGTGATGCATGTCCGCAAAAGGCATGTTGCTTATTCCGTTTACGATGCGAAAGATCATAGCTGGTCGGAATGGACCACGATGAAAATGCCAGATGAACTCAAATTCGAAAACTGTGGCTCTGGTTCTGGCCAGCGCGTGGATCTGAAGGATGGTACGATTTTGTTACCGATTTACTTTAAGAAAAAAACAGAACGGCAATATAGCACTGCGGTTGTATTGTGTGACTTTGATGGAAAAAAACTGACCTACAAAAAACATGGTAGCGAGCACACAGTACCCGTTAAACGAGGCCTGTATGAACCCTCGGTGACAAAGTTTCAAGATAAGTTTTACCTAACCATGCGGAATGACGAGAAAGGATATGTCTCGGTCAGTGACGATGGTTTGAAGTACTCAAAACCTGTTATCTGGAAATTTGATGATGGGCGGGAACTCGGGAACTACAACACGCAACAGCACTGGGTGACACATAGCGATGGCCTGTTTCTGGTTTATACCCGACGTGGTGCGAATAACGATCATGTATTTCGTCATCGGGCACCACTGTTCATGGCAGAAGTCGATCCTAAAACCTTACGCGTCATTCGGAAGACCGAACGAATCATCGTGCCCGAAAAAGGAGCCCGCATGGGAAACTTTGCGGTTGTGAAAATCAGTCCGCTCGAATCCTGGGTGACAGTTACCGAGTGGATGCAACCTGTGGGGATCGAAAAGTATGGTAGTAATAATCGGGTTTACACCGCGCGCATTAAGTGGTCTCATCCCTCGAAACCAGAGTAGGACTGCATTAGTCCTGTTTTCCGACTAACTCTCGCAGTGTCTGCATTAAGACCGCTTCGACTTCTGGGGCGGTTCGGGAGACACGGCCCGTTTCATAGCCTCCTTCGGCATAGGAAACTTTCGTCCCAATATAACCCGGTCCCTGATCGCCATACGCGGCCATGCAGACAAAATTCTGAGGCGCCATTTTCTGTGCCGCGAGTTGGTATTCGACGAACAATTCTCCCGGCATGTGAATCACATATGCCGGACCAATCTGCAGGCAGGTGATATCAATTGTTTTGCCAGCCTGGGTTCTTTGTAAATAGACCAGATCACGCGAGGCTCGAATTCGGTCTGTCAGCCGTGCTTTGGGGTTCTCCAGGATGCTTGTCAGCTTTTGAGAGTTCAGAGTATCTCTGAGTGGTAGTAACACGGGTTTCGATTTCCAGCTCACCTCCTTCGCAGAGACAGGCGTTTTTTTCGTTGACTCCCAAGCCTGTTTCATTCCTGTCGCCAGTCGTTGTGCCAGCAATGGACGATTTTCAGGATCGCCATTGTTGTATTTTCCTGCGCCGATATTTCCGCCTGCGCCATTAAAGTGAATGGGAAACACATTCGGCAGACTCTTTTGTCTTAGTCCTCGCGCAATTCCTACCGTGTCGCAACTTACGCCTCCTCGACCGTAATAGCTTTGAGGGTGGGTTGCATAATAACTGAGGGCCGCTAAAGGCTGGTCTTGATTCCAGAAACTGAGGACACGGACATAGGGATCAATCGTACCTTCAGGTGCTTCGATAGCAGCAGGGTTGCGTGATGAACTGTAACGCACAATTTTGACTTTACCATTGGGACCGAGAATACGACGGTTAGAAGCAAATTGTTTCACTTTACCTTTTCCCGTGCCGATGTGTGTCACAGGTTGTGATTGTTTCAGGCTATTGCGCGCTGCTTCTACCGAGCGATTCATGACGTTTTCTACATATGCTTCATCAAACATGGTTCCACTTATGTTATTCTCTTTGAGAAGCTCACTCGTTGAGAGATCTACACCCGGTGTATCGTGCTGGTGCAGACAGTGAATGGCACAACGGTCGGTTGATGTGTTGAGCGCATCGGCCAGTTTGTTTTTCCAGACATCTTGTGTCCCATTGTTCGCTCCCACCCAGTCGAGTGCCAGGATGACAATGGGTTGGCCTGAACCCAATAGAATCATACCCCGTGCACTCAACGGATCCACAATTTTTTTTGCTGGTGCTACGTGTCCATAACAGAGCGGACTTCCCAGAGGTGGCGTAATATCACATTCAAATGTGGCAATTCGTAACAGATTTGCCTTTGAGTTCTCTTCTGCCTGACCGAATTTACTTTGACAGACAAACAGAGTACATAATACGGTCAGGCTGAGAATAAAAGTAATATATCTTCTGAGTAAAGGCATCAGTCGGACTTTCGTGGGAAATTAATAATGAGGATAGTTCTGGCTGGAGTTACATAGTATAACAGATTCCTTATTTATCAATTCAAGCTGTTTTTATAAATTTGAAACAGGAAATGACATTCTAGATGAAAAAATTTGGGCTAGTTTGTGATGCGTCAGTTTTTTCTGGGTAATTTTGATTTCGAGCATCAATTAGCAAATGAAGTCTATGGAACTTCAGGAGGAGCGGCGCCGGTTCTGAATGCAAGTCTGGCGAGTTGCTGGGTTAGTCTGGCCGAAGACGGTGATCTTATTTCTATTCCCGGAAAAATTTCTGCTGAGTTCACTACTCAGTTGGAATACGCGGGTTTACCTCGCGTCGAGTTCACGAATCAATGGCCAAGTCAGGCAGACGCAGCCTCATTGCAATTAGTACCTTGGGGTTGGTCAAGCGAAATGCTTCAGATCGCGAAATCAAAGGGTCTGCAGGCGAATGCTCCTCCCACTGCTGCCGTGCAAACTGTGAATGCGCGTACGTTTTCTTTTCAGTGTGAGCAGGAGTGGGACCTATTGTTGGCCGGGAGTCAACAGCTTGAGAATCTTGAAGAACTGGAGTCTGCGGTGTGCGCGTTGCAGAATCATCAAGCTAGCCAGGAAGCGTCGTGGGTGGTGAAAGCGAATTTCAGCATGTCCGCACGCGAACGGATTCAAGGGCAGGGGGGGCAGCTTACCGATCAGATGAGAGGCTGGGCCAGGAAACGTTTTGCGCAAGGCCAGACGCTGTTTCTGGAACCCTGGGTAAATCGCAAGGCAGAAGCAGGTTTGCAGTTCGAGATTCCAAGCCAAGGGGCTCCACAATTTGTGGGAGTTGCTTTATTGCGCAGTGATACACACGGACAATATCGTGGTAGCCAGATCACAGTAGATGAGCAAACATTAGAAGAGTGGCAGCCTGCGATCGAAGTGGGACAACGAGTTGCCCGACGTGCGCAACAGGCAGGCTATTTTGGCCCGCTGGGCATTGATGCCATGTGTTATTGGGACGAAAAGGGAAAACGGCAGTGGAGACCAATACAGGATGTGAATGCACGCCATACTATGGGGCGGCTGGCGTTGGGGTTTTCTCGGTTTTTAGAGTCGAATCAGGCAGCGAGCTGGTTGCACTTTACCTGGAAAGAGTCGTATGGTGTCAAGTTTTCAAACTGGTTAAGATGTGTCTCGGAACAGGAAGAGTCGGAAACACGATTGATTGCGACAGCACCAGATCAAATCGATGGAATGATGTTGCCGCTAGTTAGTGTGTTGGTAATTGCCGATTCCGTCGAGCAATTGAAGCGGACAGAAAATCATCTGTTGCGTGCTGTTTCTGACCTTTCAGAGACCGGTTGTTGAGGTTGACATTGAATCTTAAAACAGAATAGACCACGGTAGCATGACCGAACAGCGGGAATCTCAACCACAGCAGCGCAGTTGGCCCCGTCGATTGCTGAACCGCATAGAAATCAATCGTGCGGTTTTTTATGCGCTGGTGAATCGTGGCTGGCAATTTCTTTCTGGCCCGGTGACGATGCTTTTGATCGTCGCGTTTTTTTCCAGCGAGGAACAAGGCTACTATGTTACTTTTGGTGCGTTGATCGCCTTACAGACCTTTGTCGAAATGGGCATGCAGGTCGTGACACTGTATCTGGCCAGTCATGAATGGCATAATTTGGAGTTGAATGAACGGGGGTACTTGACAGGAGACGCATCGGCCTTATCACGTTTAAGAAGTCTGGCTGCGCTAGTCTTGAAATGGTATGCAGTCGCGGGAACGCTCTTTGTGACGGCCATTGGAATCGCTGGCTATTATTTCTTTTTGTCTCAACCGGAAACAGATGTGACTTGGCGCGGTCCCTGGTTTTGTGTGGTGGGATTGACGGCACTCAGTTTGATGGCGGCTCCCTGTATCGCATTACTGGAAGGATGTAATCAGGTATCGGTGACGAACCGGTATCGCGCGATGCAGGGGATTATGGGGACGCTGGTTGTCTGGGGAGCCATCTCCAATGGAGCTGGTTTATGGACTTGTGTGGCGGTTTCAGCAGTGCGTCTGTTTTGGGAATTGTGGTTGATCGCCGTTCGCTATCGACGTTTTTTTGCGACACTGTTAAAGCCTCAACCCGGGCCACAAGTGAGTTGGTCGGAGGAAGTCTGGCCCCTCCATTGGAAGCTGGCGATTCAGGCGATGGCTGCCTACTTCACCAGTTCCTTCGTCATTCCTCTGATGTTTGAGTATCAGGGAGCAGCAGTCGCCGGTCAGTTGGGGCTGACCTGGACTGCGTTAATGACACTGCAAATGGCCGCCTATTCCTGGATGCTCACACGTGCTCCCTTGTTTGGCACATTGGTTGCCAAAAACGACATCGCCGAATTGAATCGTGTCTTTCGTCGTCTGTTTCAGGTTTCGACAACGGTGCTCTTGATCGGGGGCATTCTGTTTTGCCTGATCGTCTTCTTGCTGCAAACCATTCGGGATATTGACGTGCCAACTGCGTTGGTCGCTCTGGAACCGATCTGGAAATTAGCTCAAAAGTTACAGCAGAGAATATTACCCTTGTATCCGACCATTTTGCTGACACTGGCGATTTTTCCGATTCATATTGCCTTGTGTGTGATGGCCTATATTCGCCCGTTCAAGCAGGAACCATTTCTACTCCTGAATACCGTATCTCAACTGGCAACGGGCCTGCTGGTCTGGTACCTCGGTAAAACCTATGGGCCTGTGGGAGCGGGCTGGGGCTTTCTGCTTATAGGTTACCTGCTGACAGTACCCGGGTTCCTGTTAGTCCTCAAGCGATTTGTGGCTCGAAGGACGTAATGTTTGTGTGGAGGTTGATCCCCCAGGGTTGGGTGCAAATGTATAAGAAGTGGAATTCTCATTGACAAAAAAAGGCATGTCTGCGATGCTCGCCCCGCAAAAAAAGTCCCTTTGGTCTGATTCATGGAAGAGTCGCCATTATGCTTGAAATTATTAGTCCTTATGAATATAGCGAACAGAGAGCAGAGTATGATATGGGTGTGGCGCGGATGCGTCATTCACAATATATGGATTACCCCCGACATGTGCATCTAGAAACGCTCGCCCGCTGTAATGCAAGCTGCAATTTTTGTCCGTATCCGAATCTGAATCGCAAGCACACAAAAATGAGTGATGAACTCATCGATAAAGTGCTGAATGAGCTTACCGAGTTGCCTCCTGAAATGAATTTCCAGATTTCGCCATTTAAAGTAAGTGAGCCATTTCTGGATACACGTTTATTTCAAACGCTGAGAAAGATCAATTCGTTGATACCCCAAGCCAAGATCACACTGACTTCCAACGCGACACCAATTACAGAAGACAAATTAGAAGCGCTTCAAGAAATTAAAAATATCGGCTATCTCTGGATTTCCTTTAATGACCATCGTGAGGAAGAGTACGAGCGCGTCATGGCCCTGCCCTATCAACGCACTCGCGAGCGACTGGATATGATTCACGATGCCTTTACCGAGGGAGATGTCTATTTTCCGGTAGTGTTGTCGCGTGTAGGCGATGGATCCCGAGTCGATTATGAGTTTGGAGATTGGGTGAGCATTAACTACCCATTATTCAAATCCAGTATTTTTCCTCGTATGGAATGGATGGGGCAGGTAGAAGGTTTGAATGTGAACCCAGTTCCAAACATGGGCTGTGAACGTTGGTTTGAACTTTCGATTACGGCAACAGGAGAAGTGGCCCATTGTTGCGCTGATGGCCAGGCAGATTATCCTATTGGAAACGCAAACGAGCAGCATGTTCTCGAAATTTATAACTCACCTGAATATCGTAAGCTTCGAGAGGCAACAGTTTCTCGATTGAGTGTTGAACCCTGCAATAAATGCACTTTCATGTAATGAAATTTTGAGTTGCAGTACTTTAATTGGTTTTGAGTACCGGTTGTTTCAGATACGGTTTCAATTCCGGAACTGCAGTGGGAATTTCATCTGCTACAAGTCCTGCAATCTTGCGTGCCCCTTTACTGGTGAAGTGGCTTCGATCCTCTGGCTTGGGACTGAAGTAAGCACTTTTTTTATCTCCCAATTGATTGAACAGTGCTACGCTTTTCTGGTGTAGATCGATGACCGGTACGTTTTTCTCGCGACCGACTTTAAGCATGGCATCCGCATAGGGACGCAGGGTGGTCCAGATCATACCATTTTTAAATCGTCTGCGAGTTACGGGAGTGACGAGTATAGGTTTGATATTCGCTGCTCGGGCTTCATCAATATATTGTCTTAAATACTGTTGGTAATCGGTTGCGGGATCCGTGGAGCGATCTCCTTTGCCGGGGCAGTCATTGTGACCAAACTGAATGAAAAGGTAGTTTGCTTTTTCAGCGACTGATTTCTTCCAGCGACCTTCCTTGATAAAACTTTTTGAACTCCGACCGGAGGCGGCCCGATTGAGGATTGTTACGTTGTCGTTGAAAAATTCACCGAACACCTGACCCCAGCCCGTGAGATCAGGACGATCTTCAGGTCGTTTGGAATAAGTGGCGACCGTGGAATCACCAATGAGCATCACCTGAATTTGTGGCTCTTTTGCAACTGCCGTGACTGGAGAACAGAACAGGCATAAGAAAGGCATGATCAATGAGATCAGAATTTGATGGGGAGCAGTTTTCATAGGATGGTTCTCATTGTCAATTAAGAAATTGGCTTCAATCTTTGATCATTCTTGTGATTCCTCAGTTTAGGTCGATAAGATTGTATTTAAAAGTAGGTTGACAGAAGAAAAAAGATGGCTAAAATGGATATTAATGTCCGATATGGGTTCTGGCCTGCCCCAAAAAGCAGATTGCAGTATATTTGTAGTGCGTTTGTTTCCTGCCTTTAACTTCGAATGACTCACCCATGTATGCCAATATTTTGAATGTGCTTATGAATGGTCTTCGTTTGATTGGTTTCTGCTGTTTTTTGCAGGTGCCGGTGTTACTGTTTGCCCAAGTCAGCTTTGAAGAAACGCCCATCAATTACAACAAGGCGAAACCAGAAAATCGAATCACTCGTTTACAAAAAAAGCTAGAGCAGGATCAGATCAAGCTGACATTCGACCGGAAAAAGGGAACCGGCTATTTAGCTGACGTATTGAAGTCTTTGGAGATTCCGGTTTCTTCTCAAGTACTTGTTTTTTCAAAAACGAGTTTGCAGGTAAAGCACATCGATCCCCAATCACCTCGCGCGCTTTATTTTAATGACGACTTGTATGTCGGTTTTGTGCAAGGCGGCTCAGTACTGGAAGTTTCTGCCAGTGATGCGAAACTGGGAACTGTTTTTTATACACTCTCTCAAACAAAAACATCTCGACCGACGTTCGTGCGAAAAACGTTTGAATGTACTCAGTGTCATGCTTCATCAATGACTCAGGGGGTTCCAGGTCACATCATGAGATCTGTTTACCCTGGTCCTGATGGTATGCCTGTCTTTCGTGAGGGTACCTACCGCAGCGATCAATCCAGTCCGTTTCATGAGCGCTGGGGAGGCTGGTATGTCTCGGGAACTCATGGAAAAATGCGCCACATGGGAAATCTGCTTTTTCGAAAAGGGGACAGTTCCAATAATTTGAATCGCGAGAGTGGCGCGAATGCCATTGATCTGGAGAAATGGTTCGATACAAGTGCTTACTTGAGGCCGCATAGCGATATTGTGTCATTGATGGTTTTGGAGCATCAGGCCAAGATGCATAACTTGATTACCCGCGCACAGTTTGAAGGACGTATCACTTTGCGAGATGCGGCAGTCATGAACAAGATGCTGGAGAGAGAAACATCATTTCAGAGTGACAGTACGAAAAGACGTTTTGAAAGTTCGGCCAATCGCTTGCTCGATTACATGTTGTTTACTGACGAATTGGTGCTGCAAGATCGAATTCAAGGGGTTTCCAGTTATCAAACCGAATTTCCATTGTCAGGCCCACGAGATCGTCGGGGACGTTCATTGCGCGACTTCGACCTGGAACAGCGGTTGTTTAAATACCCCTGCAGTTATCTGATCTATTCAGAATCATTTGATGCACTGCCACGTCCCATTCTGGATAAAGTCTATCGACGATTGTGGGAAATTCTGTCTGGTAAGGATCAAACCAAAAAGTACGCTCACTTGAGCGCACATGACCGCCGAGCCATTCTGGAAATTCTGATCGAAACAAAATCCGGTCTGCCTGATTATTGGAAACTTTAACCCTCGCCGTTCGGTGATGACCGTACTACAGTATTAGAAGTGAAGCGAGTGTTCGAGCTTTCTTCTGAAAATCGGGTTTATACACTCACATCTGCTTTGATATTGGTTGTTTCAGCGAATAGTGATGCATAGAATGACTCAATCATTGAGTTGTAATCATGGGGTGATTCTCTCTGTTTGAGCAGGGTGGGATAATAAAATTGCTCCCATATACAATTTCGTTTCCAGCTTATCTGAAATCACGATTATCAACTATTAAGCTTAATACTACTAGGAGCTTACGGGATGTTGCCCCGACGCGAAGTATTTCCACACGTCATCGAAATCAATTATCAAGCCAGACAGCGTTTAGGGTGTTGTGTTTACCTTGTGTTCAATGATCAGAATGAATGGTTGTTAATCGACATTGGGTATGAAGACACCGTGTCAGAAATCATTGAAATGATTCGACAGATGGATTTTCCGCTGGCAAATTGCAAATATCTGATTGCAACTCACGCTGACGTCGATCATATTCAGGGGCTCAGCCGTGCCAAAGAATTGTTACCCTCGGCCGAGGTCATTGCACATCCGAGTGCCGCCCGACTACTCGAAGTAGGCGATCGAATCAGTACTTACGCAGAAATTAGTGCACAAGGTATTTCGATTGATATGCCTCCGTGTAAAGTTGATATTGAAGTAAAAGAAGGGGACATTATTCACTTGGGTGAAGAGATCAATCTGGAAGTCTGGCACACACCGGGACACACAGATGGGCAATTGGCGTTTCGTTTTGGAGAGCTACTTTTCTCAGGTGACAACATCTATCGGGATGGTTGTGTTGGGCACATTGATGCCCACCATGGTTCTGATATTCCGGACTTTATTAATTCGTTAGAGCGTATTCGGGACTGTGATGCAAAATGGCTACTCCCCAGTCACGGTCCAATCTTTCGGAACAAAAAGGAACTCTTGCAAGCGACTATTGATCGTTTGAATACTTATTTGCATATGGCAGATTTCGGGACCTGCGCCATCGATTGGCCACTGCAGGACGAGTGGGACGACGAGCTCGTAAAGGGATTTGATCCTGATACCGCGCAATAAGTTCTCTGAAAATGTGACTTTACGTTCACTTTTTATCTGTTTGTGAAGCTGCTGGCTCAGCTCAGGTCGTCTGAAAGCTTAATTTTAAACAATTACTGAACTCCCTATTTTATCTTTTTTATGGGAGTTTCAGTTCTCTATGGCCATATTCCTGATGCTATAATCCGCAAAATTGCTATCATTATCAGGATCTTCATCACAAACACAAATGTTGCTTGTGTTGCGACAAGTTTAACCCGATGCGACGACGAAAAATACCGATATGTGTCGATCGTAAAAAGTCATATTGGCTGTTAACTGGAATCGGGCTTTTCATATTTTTGGTACATTCTCGATTGATTCATCCTGTAAAAGTGTGACAATTTGGTGATTCCGATTTGAGTGAGTTCTGGAATTCTCTGGAAGAAATCTCAAGTCAGGTCTGTTAAGCAGTTTTTGAATCAAACAACTTTCAACTTGAATTTCGATCTTACAGTTTGAGAGCTGAAATTCGTTAATTTGATAAAGCCTATTTCAGGCTATTGGATTACTTAATGGCTTCGTTTTTCGAAAAACGCGATCCCTGGGGACATAATCTCTCATTATGGGTCGTAGTCTTAATGATCTTCATAACCCCTGTGCTGGCAGGAGTTTTGCGAGAGATTCGCCAAGAAAACAATGTGGAGAACTGGCTTCCACCTGATGACCCACAGTCGAAAGTTCTGTCCTGGCATCGTAAGAGTTTTGGTATAGAAGACCGTATTCTTGTTTCCTGGGAAGGAAGCTCACTCACAGATACGCGGGCAGAGCGTCTGAAAACGCTGCTGATGGGGACCGCCGACGAAAAAGGATTGCGACATGGTGGCTCCCCTTATATCGAGGAAGTGGTGACGCCACAGGACGCCATTCAGAGGATGGTTGAATACCGTATTGAGCCTGAGGAGGCGCAAGAGCGTTTGAAAGGAGTGTTACTTGGTACGGGGATGCTAAAAATCCGCTTAACCGAAGCTGGTAAGAAGCGGCAGGAGCAGACCACTCAGGAACTCATCGAAAAAGCGAAAAGCGAATTAGGTTTGGTATTGTCTGTTAAGCCCGCTTTTAAAGAGTGGGTGGAAATGGTTGATGAATCTGAGGAAGAAGAAACCATTAAAGAGCCTGTTGATGAGGGTGAAGAGCAAGTCGATTTTAAGGCATTGGTGGCTTCGATTCCTGCCCACGATTTCCAGGTCTATTGGACACGTATGCAACCTGATGCAAAACTGACGAACCAATTAAAACAGTTGGCACTTTCTTTAACACGTCCCACGATTCTACCCGAGCCGTTGGGAGCGAGTACAGAAGAGAAAACAGATTCTACTCCTGTGGTTCAACCGACTTTAATTGAAGATTGTTTTTTTGCAACTGGTACTCCGATCTCGATTTCGATTGCATTGTCGAATCCCGGCGATGCGGATCATGGTGCTGCTGTCGATGCTGTTAAAGCGGCAGCATTCAAAGCAGGTATCCCAGCAGAAAGTCTTCATCTCGGCGGCAGACCCGTTGCAGGAGCTGCTTTGAATCATATGGTTAAAAAGTCTTCTTGGGATTCAGACTACCCTGCCTGGCAATTTCACAAACGGTCTGTGACTTTGTTTTCAGGATTAATTGGAATCGCCCTCGCCTTTTTTATGTTACGGAGTCTCAGACTCTCCTGTATCGTATTGTTAGTTTCTTACTTTACTACTTTTGTGGCTGTTTCCATTGTGCCTCTGACTGGAGGAACCATGAATATGGTTCTGGTTGTCATGCCGACGTTGTTGACAGTATTGACACTTTCCGGTTCGATTCATGTTGCAAACTACTGGAAACACGCAGCGCATGTAAATATGAAAACAGCAGTAGTGGAAGCTGTCGAAATGGCTCGTGCTCCCTGTATGATGGCCAGTTTAACGACAGCCATCGGTTTGGCATCCTTGATAACCAGCCCGTTATCGCCAGTTCGTGACTTCGGCCTCTATTCCGCGATTGGTTGCCTCATCTCTTTATTAATGGTGTTATTTGGTTTGCCGTCCTTGTTACAACTATGGCCAGCGAAGCCTCCAAAGGCGTCTGAGATTGACACTCGGAACTGGCAAAAGTTAGGGAACGTGCTGTCCAGACATCAAATGATCGTTTCATTGAGTTGCCTGGTGCTTTTTGCCGTTTCCTGTTATGGCTTCAGGTGGTTCCGAACGGAAACAAAGGTGATTAAGTATTTTCCCGATTCATCTCGCGTGATTCAGGACTATTTATTCCTGGAAGAAAATCTTTCAGGGATTACGCCCGTTGATACCGTCATTCGTTTTGATAAAAAAGCACAGGATAATTTGAATTTTCTTGAACGCGTTGAACTGGTTCGAAAAATTCAAGGTCGTATTGAAGAGCATCCCGAAATCAGTGGCTCTATTTCCCTGGCTGATTTTCGGCCCGTTTCAGAGGCGTTGCCTGAAGGAGCGAGCACATTTCAAAAATTACGACATGCAAAACGTGTGAATGAAACCGAAAGACGTGTCCGCGAAAGCCTCGAGTCAGGAACTGCCAAATCGTTTCTATATCTCGCTGATCGGGAAGTAGTACTAGAGCAGGAAACCGCAAATGGTGCGAGGTCTGTGCCTGTGAACGAAGGAGACGAGCTTTGGCGCATTACATCTCAGGTCGCCATTATGACGGATTTGAATTATGGAGATCTTACGCGAGATTTAAATCAGGTCACCCAGTCTGTTTTACGAGATCATGCAGGGACCACGCATATTGTGACAGGCACGATTCCCCTGTTTCTCCGCACTCAGGAAGCAGTTCTTGAAAGCTTGATCAAAAGTTTTGGTTTGGCTTTTGCTGTGATTGCTGTCGTGATGATGATTCTATTGCGTAGTCCTCTTGCCGGACTGATTACCATGTTACCCAATCTGATGCCCATCGGCGTGGTTTTTGGATTGCTTTGCTGGATGAATATTTCGATCGATATCGGTACGATGATTACCGCATCAGTCGCGCTTGGTATTGCCGTTGATGGAACATTGCACCTACTGACATGGTTCAAAATTGGTATCGAGGAGGGAAAGACCAAGCAAGAAGCAGTGGCTGCTGCACTCGGGCACTGCGGACCGGCCATGTGGCAAACCAGCGCTGCTGTCGCGATCAGTTTGGCAATGTTGTATCCAGCTGATCTTCTGTTGGTTAGCCGTTTTGGGATCTTGATGTGTGCTCTGGTCACTGCAGCCCTGGTGGCTGATATTATCTTTTTGCCTGCACTTCTGGCTGGCCCTCTGGGTTCCTTGATTGAAACATCATTGAAAAAAGAGGCGGCTGCAGATGTTCCGCTGTTACAGGAAGGTAAAGCAACGATGCCACATTTACAGCATGCTATCAAGCGTGCACAGTCTGAGAAAACATTCGAGACTTAGTCCGAAATCGATAAATGATTGGTTTTCTCAAACGATTTGGCGTGCTATAAAGTTTTGAAACACAGTGATTGCGGTTAGCCTATTTGTCTTGCGAAGGCTTTCGTACGTTTTTCAAAAATTCTAAGATCTTCTGAGTGGGAACATCATCTGATAGCCCAATTTCTCGGTTGATTGTTAGATGAGTTTTTCCTTGCGCAGAGACCACTTTCGAGGAAATTCCCTTTGATCTCAACTGTTTCTCCAGACTTTCAGACTGACGCCTGGATTCTGCTCTTTCAGCAACATGCACGATTAAAAAAGGGGGAATGGATTGCTTTTCGTGTATATAAGTGATGGGCGACGCCGTTTTCCACGTTTTCTCATCAGTTCCGAATATTGTTGTATAGAGCCTTTTTGCAGTCGGGCCAGCAGTCCTGATTCGTTCCGAAATATCATAACCGGCACCATCCAGTAAAATGGTTCCTTTAATTGATTTCAGCGAAAGCGACTCTCTTTTGAGATAAGCGGGATTCGTGGAAACCAAGGCGACCAGATGTGCTCCCGCTGAATGTCCCATGAGGAAAATTTGGTCCGGATTACCTCCATATTTTTTAGCGTGTTCTCGGACCCAATGAATTGCTTCTGCAACATCCTGTGCCTGTTGATCGTATGTGGCTTGTGGATAAAGTCGGTAATTAATACTAGCTAAAATGAAACCATGTTCGGTAAAGAATTGCGGTTTGTTGTTTACGCCTCGTTTGTCACCAATTTTCCAGCCACCACCATGTACCCAGATTACAATGGGATGATTTTTTCCAGATGCTGGTATATATAAATCTAGACTCTTAAAATGTTTTCCTAGTTTAATTGTTGTGTCATAGGGAATGTTCCGAATGGTTTTGAATTTCTGGGGTACAGGCTGCTGTTCAGAAAATGTCATCGCGTTGAATAATGTCAGATATATGATTGACAACACACAAATCATCCAAGATCGAGTATTGAAAAAAGATTTATCTATCATTGATTCTGACCTCGTTTTTTTTGACCGGAATGGACGATCGGTTCCTGCTTTTAGCTGGATGTTCGTTTTTTCATGAAGTAAATATCCATACTCGATTTTTGCAATAAATCGAATTGTTCCCAGAGAGTGGGACATTCGAATTCAGCATCGCGTGGCGTTCTCAGTATTAAGATACAGTTTTCAGAAGAGACAGTATCTCTGGCCAGCCTTTCTAGCGATTCATATAAGCGCGAACCGGGTTTGAGATCATCGATCATCTTGTAGGGAGGGTCGAAGAAGATCATGTCGAAAGGGACAAAATCCGGAACGTTTTTTGGTCGGAAGGAGGAAAGTTGGGCATTGGTCTTCCAGCAGAGAGTTTCTTTTTCCGCGCCGATATTTTCAACATTGCGTTTGAGAAGCTCGTGTGCTTTACGATCTTGTTCGATGAAAACAACACTCCTGGCCCCTCTGCTGAGTGCTTCCAGACCCAGTGATCCCGTTCCCGCGTAAATGTCAGCAACACGCTTTTCTTTGACGGTCTCTCCTAACCATTCAAAGAGCACTTCTTTTACAAAGTCGGTAATCGGGCGTGTTGTCTGGCCTGGGTTGGTATGTAATTTACGCCGACGATATTTACCTGCTATAATACGCACTGCTCTGTCGTTTCAATAAAACTGGTGGGAAATTCAGTAGTCACACTGATGGAAAATTAATTTAAATCCATATTATATAAAGACTTGATTGCGATGAGAAGTGTTACTCATTTTCCCTCTTTTGTGCCATGCGTTCCCAATGTTTTTTGATGATGTCTGCCGCTTCCTCAGCTACAGAGTGGAATTCTTTTTTCTCCTTGGGTTTAGGTTTGGGTGTATTTGAATCAGAATCCGTGGGGGGGAAATTTGTCGTAGGGATAATCGTCGTGTCACCTGGTGAAGCGGCTGAATTGTTTGTATCCTCCGAGAGCCAGCTTGAAATATCGTCATCTGAGAGCGGTGGATCCGCTGGATCAGGGGTATAATTGCTTGGCTTTTTGACAGCTTTTTTCGCCCCTACTAACTCAAATACCATTGGGCCTACGCGAAGCAAGGCACCTGGCTGAAGAGGTGTTTCTTTTTGAATTGCGACATCATTAACGTAAGTTCCATTACGGCTTTTTAAATCAATCACAGAGATTTTTTCGTCGAGGACAATTAATTGGCAATGTCTGCGACTGACATCAGAGTCAGTGATACGAATATCGCATTCCAGCTCGCGACCAATGGTGATGTCTCTTTCAGGAAGCTTTAACGTTTTCCCCTGATGCTTACCTGTTTTGATAATGAATTTTGGCATACTAGCCCTCAAAATTAAAACTGAAGTTGACCCATTTCCTTTGATGATAAGGTATTGAGAACTTTAGTTTCATATTTATTTAATTAAAAAATTATTGAAACGAAGTAAGATGAATCGACTTAATCATACAGAGGAACCACAAGTGCTTCTTGACATGAGGGACAGGTCATTGTGCGTCCTCTATGTCTAACGCGAACTTTTAGCTTTTTACCACAGGGACAGTAGAAATGAATTCGTTCGTCCAGATCTTCCTTGGAAGAATCGAGGTGATCATGTTCCCAGACATCATTTGAAATCTCTTTGATCATTTCCAGTAATTCATCCGGGTCAAACGGTTTCAACAGATAACCATCCGCACCAACTCGTTTTGCTAACTGACGTGATTCTGGAGAGTCAATTGCAGTCAAAATGAGGATGGGAACATCACTTTCTTTTTGTTTCATCCGTTCACAGATTTCAAAACCACTTTCGTGAGGAATGATTAAATCTAGAATCACAAAATCAGGTTTGTGCATACTGAATGATGAGTGGGCTTGTCCGCCGTCTTTCGCTATTGTTACATGGTAGCCATGTTCCTCTAGAAGTTTTTTGAGAAATAAGGCGGTATCCTGTTCGTCGTCCACAACAAGAATGTGATTGACGATCGAAGATGTCATATCAAAGCGAGTTTCATTCGTAGCCATTAGGGAGACTCCCTGTTTCAGTGTCCCCGGTTCCGTCGGGCTTTTTGTTTTTATCTTTCACTTTCGCTGAAAAATATTTCGTTCATTTTCACTCTGTCGGAAGAGTGTGCCTATAAAAAATGGGATTCATCAACAGTCGAATTTTGAATATTCCATCAATAAAAGCCAGAGTTTTATTATCTCAGAGGAACAATTAAATGACACGGCAAAAAAAATAATTTCGGTGGAAATAGCAAAAAGTCCTAAAAAATAGGGACAAACACATTGACTTTTAGAATTAAGATCACTTTACTTACGCTTGGCCATGAGAGAGTTTTAGTGATTTCTCAGGCTGAAAACAGGATTACAACTCACTATGACGAGGTGGCTCCCCACTTCTTTCATTTTCAAATTCCAGTATCAGGAGTTCACAATGGCAGCAAAGGCTACTAAAGATAAGCCACTTACCAAAACAGAGATCCTCAATGCACTAGCTGAAAGTTCTGGACTCACCAAGAAAGAAGTAACAAGTGTTCTTGATAGCTTAAGTGATTTGATTTCCAAGAATATTGGGAAACGGGGTCCAGGTGTCTTCAATATGCCAGGTCTTCTGAAAATCCAAGTTCAGCGAAAGCCAGCAACCAAGGCGACAACACGCCCCAATCCATTCAAGCCTGGCGAGATGATGCAGGTTGCTGCAAAGCCTGCCCGAAATGTCGTTAAAGTACGGCCTCTTAAAGCACTGAAAGAAATGGTCTAATCACCTTTCTATCAGCCCTTTATCTTACTCAGCAAAAACAAGATTGTATAGATGCAGTTTCCACTGAGGGAAACTGCATCTTACCTTCGTTTGTTTGTAACGATGTCATAAATCAAAGACCTGAGGTTCGCTTGCTCACTTGTCAGAAAGTCGTCCTGACTCTCGATTTTGTAGGGGTCTTGATAACTTAAAACACTTAAATTCAAATTTTATTCGAAATTTAAGTGTTTTTTGTGAAGAATGGCACTGTTGGTTTTTTGCTGGAAGATATTATTGTAAGTGCTTTTAAGAATATGCTTTACGCATTTCATCGAAATTAGAATATTAAAATATGCTGCTTCTCCCTACACTGGAAGAGAGTGTGTATGCAGTGTTGTGCTGCGCCAGCCTCTTGACGGTATAAATGTGGGCATGTAAAATCTAGCCGTATATGATTGATTGGTGATAATACCGATTAATTGCAGTAGTGTTTTCCCTACCAAAGAACACTACATTTAGATTTACGCAGGGTGCATTATGCATCCTCAGAGAGAAAATGGCATGTTAGTTTTATCGCGCAAGAAAAATGAGAAAATCGTGATTGATGAGAATATCGTCATTACGATTGTTGAGATACGCGGTGACAAGGTCCGCTTGGGAATTGAAGCCCCTCGCGATGTTCCCATTCATCGTAGCGAAGTCTATGACGCAATTCAGAACGAGCAGAATCAAGTTTCTACCAAAGAGAATGGGACTTCTGAAGTCGTGCAATAACTTTGCTTTGTGCATCTTTGAATACCACTAAAGCCGCCTGAGGGCGGCTTTTTTTATTTCATTGATTTCTGAACATCAAGCGAGTTTGGGTAAAGTATTCAAAAGTTTTTTCAGAGAACGTGGATTCTGTTAATGCGATCCGCTTGACTTATCCGATGGAAACCTTAGATTACTAATCTCACCGGCCCCATCGTCTAGTTAGGCCCAGGACATCGGGTTTTCATCCCGAAAACAGGGGTTCAAATCCCCTTGGGGTCAGTTTAAGTAAAAGCAACGATTATTCAATTGAATAGTCGTTGCTTTTTTTGTGTTCATCTTGAAGTGTTTCGCTTCGAACAATCTCATCTGCGTGGTTCTGAATTCTCGACGTTGCTCTTACGATGATTTCCATATTTTTTTCATCCGTTAATAAAATTGGATGATGCAACAGTACGAGATTGCGATCGCATGCTGAGGCACTTGGTAACTCATTAAACTGTTTAAATCGTTTTTGGCTATGAATCGTGTGTAATGCCCTGAATCCGGGGTGTAGGGCGATTCCTTCGGCCTGCATCGATTGGCAAAATTGAGCTCTGGACATACCTGCGAACTGCTCCGGTTGATATTGGAAACCCAATTTGTAGTAGCCAGGGCAGGAAGTGGTTCCATTTGTACTTTCGTCGTTTTGAAAGCTGACCAGTCCCGATGTTTCTTCCAGTTTTTGCTGCAAATGTAACACATTTTTATGTCGTTTTAGATTATCTTCCTGAAGCGATTTAATTTGTGGTAGTAATATTCCTGCCTGTAATTCTGTCAATGGGTAAGCTTCGTTTCCACGGTATGAGTAAAGTCTGACTCGTTGTGCAATTTGGGGTGAAGACGTAAATAGTGCACCCCCACGGCCTGCCGTTAATAATTTACTACCACCAAAGCTAAGTACTCCGATGTCTCCCCAGCTTCCGGCAATTTGTCCTTCAATGTTCGCACCAGGTAATTGGCAGGCATCTTCAATGACAGGGATTCCCCATTTTTTTGCGAGCTTCTTCACAGCTTGCATCGGGACCAGCCCTCCATGAAGGTGAGATACCAGAATGCATTTTGTAGAGCTGCTCACGGCTTGCTCTAGGAGGCTGATATCCAGGTTACTATTCCTGCGATTGACATCAACAAGCATCGGCGTGGCGCCAACTGTCAAAATATTTTTGAAATTTCCTTCAAAGTCATAGGCTGCGAGAATGACTTCATCACCTGTTCCGATTCCAAGCCCACGCAGTGCAAGTTCGATGGCAACAGTGCCACTCGAGCAAAGAACCACTTCTTCAGTCTGATGAAGTGCGGCAAGTTCTCGCTGTAATTGTTCTGAATAAGGGCCATGATACTTGCCCCACACACCCGATTTTTGTGCCTCTTGTAGAATTTGATTGACCTCGCGATTTGGTAGAGGCCACTCTGGAGGACCTTGGGGAAACAATGGTGTTCCACCTAAAATAGCAGGTTTTTCTTGTGATGAACTGTTCATAAGCATTGGTGGCTGGTTTTGGATTTTAGATCGGAAGTCGGAATTCGTGATCCCCATAGTATTGTACTGAAGAATGTTTAACTAAACTATGTATATCGTGCGATTGCAGACTACAACCGGCGAGTTTAGAGCACATTAATTCTAGTAATTCAAAATCAATTTCATTAGTGAGTGAGTCAAATATGACACATCAAATCAAATTCATAATGGTGGGTGGTTTTTTAGGGGCTGGAAAAACGACAACCTTAGGGCGATTGGCAAAATATTATTCCGATCAGGGGTTGAATGTGGGAGTCGTTACCAACGACCAGGCTTCTGATTTAGTCGATACAAATACCTTGAGGTCACAAGGTCTGCATGTGGGCGAAGTCGCGGGGGCCTGCTTCTGCTGTCATTTTGATGCTCTGATGGAGACGATCGAAGAGTTGGGATCAAAATCGAAGCCCGATGTGATTCTGGCAGAACCGGTTGGCAGCTGTACTGATCTTGTAGCAACTGTGATTCAGCCTATTAAACGCTTGTTTGATGCGGAGTTTTCTATCCATCCCTATGCCGTTCTCATGAAGCCCAGTCATGGTAAAAAGATTTTGAAAAATGAAAAAGGGTCCGGCTTTTCCCCAAAAGCTGCTTACATACTGAAAAAACAACTGGAAGAAGCAGACGTGATTTTGGTCAATCGCATTGATGAGCTTGCAGCTGAAGATGTTGATGAACTTACTGCTTTAGTTGATGAACACTTTCCCGGGACTCCTGTCTTAAGAACATCCGCCCTCACAGGAGAAGGTTTTGAAGCACTGGTTGAGTTCTTAAAACAGGATGGTGATTTTGGGAGTAAGATCCTTGACATTGACTATGACATTTATGCAGAGGGTGAAGCTGAACTTGGCTGGTTGAATAGTAGCGTGCGCGTCACATCTGAAAATGCGTTTTCTCTCGATCAGTTATTGCTGGACGTCATTTCTCAGTTGCAAATTTCATTTAAGGAAAAGGAAGTTGAGACAGCGCACCTTAAAGTGATCGGTTTATGGGAAGGATTTTATGGTGTTGCTAATCTGATTAGCAATGACAGCGCACCAAAATTATCTCTACCCTCAGACTGCACAGTAAACGAACTGGATCTGATTGTGAATGCACGCGTTGCCTGTGATCCAGAAGCGTTAACAGAGCAGGTGACGCATGTTTTGCAGCATTGTGCAAAAACATTAAACGCAAATTTAGAGTTTCGTCAGACTCAAAGCTTTCGTCCGGGTAGACCCGTGCCAACACACCGCTATGCGTCACCTCAGTGATGTTCGCGATTGCCATCTGTTTTCATCAATCATGATTCATTTGTGATTTAACTTGAGTCTAATGTCTGAGCTGAGTCCTATATTTGATCCGAAGCTTCGGCAGAGATTTCGCCGACAACTGTTGTCCTGGTACAACACTCATCAGCGTGATCTGCCCTGGCGAGAGATTAACGATCCTTACACCGTCTGGATCAGTGAAATCATGCTGCAGCAAACTGTTGTTGCAGCCGTGATTCCTTATTTTGAAAAATTCATGACCCGTTTTCCAGATGTGCAGACATTAGCGAATGCCGAGGAAAGCGAAGTGCTACAGAATTGGGAAGGTCTTGGATACTACAGCCGGGCGCGCAATATTCATAAGTCTGCTAAGATCATCGTGCAGGAGTATCAAGGCAAATTTCCTACGAGTCTCGAATCGCTCCAAAAACTGCCTGGAATAGGCCGTTATACTGCGGGAGCCATTTGTTCTTTTGCCTACGACCAATCGGCTCCGATTGTAGAAGCCAATACATTGCGGCTCTACTCTCGATTGATTGGACTTGAGGAAGATCCGAGATCCAAATCAGGGCAAAATCAACTATGGGACTTTGCAGAACTCATTTTACCACGTAAGTCACCTGGGATTTTTAACCAGGCATTAATGGACTTGGGGAGTCTGGTTTGTACGCCTCAAAATCCAGCATGCAATCAATGTCCCGTCAGCTCGGCGTGTGAAGCATTTCTCAAAGACAGGCAGCATAAGATTCCGATTCCCAAGGTGCGACCTGAAATCACTCCCCTTACTGATGTCAGTATTGCCGTGTTTGAAGGGCACAAAGTGATGATTCGGCAACGAATGTCGGGAGAACGTTGGGCAGGGTTATGGGACTTTCCCCGTTTTACGTTGGAGGACATGAACGGACTTGCTCATCCTGCTCTGAAAAAGCAAAAATCAAATGGTCAGAAGATGTTGTTTGCAGAACACAACGACGAACGGTCGGGTAAAGATGATTTTCCAACGGGATTATCAGTGGACGTCGTTCCTCGCTTGGAGGAATATTTGCGAGAGCATGCCGGGGTCAAGGCATCGCTTCATCAGTTTGTTGCCGAGATTCGACATAGTGTGACTCGCTATAAAATTCGTTTGCTTTGTTTTGTTGCAATCATTGAGTCTGCTGATGCGAGCCAGGTTTCTTCTTCGCGTTTGCAGGGTGAGGAGCAAGCACTCTATCGATGGGTCACTGTCAGTGAGTTAGAAGCGTATCCGCTTTCAGTGACTGGAAGAAAGTTCGCTAAACTTTTAGCTCAAGAAATACCTTCATTTGACTAGTCCAACTGCGCAAAAAAATCCCCATTCTCAAAATTGCCTGAGATTGAGAATGGGGAAAACGTATTTGACTTAAGAGAAGAAAGCGGCATCCGTGCCAAAAAAGCCTTCCATGGAATTTAAGCCTTTAGGGTATTCGGATGAGATGGGGATTCTGAATGAGTCGCCTCCTTCTCCTGTAGTCAAAGACGCTGAAGAACAATGTGTATTGCGATCAGATTGGTGGGTTAGCCGGATAGTTCTTTGAAGAGTGTTCCGAATTCAGGCATATCTTGTTCCAGTAGATTCTGCCATGCTTGAGGATTCCAGATTTCGACACAAATGACGGCACCGATAATCATGACATCCTGGTTTGGTTGGACTCCCAGAAACTCTCGAAATCCTTCGGGAATTGTACAGCGAGATCGATTGGCCAATTGAATGGTTCGATTTCTGGTAGACAGTAAACGCCCCAGGCGTTGTACCTCGTCCCAGCGGTTTTCTAAGCGATGTGCCTGAATCTTTTGCTTGATCAGATCCACGCCCTGTTGTTGTCTGGCTTGCCAGTCTGAGGCCTTCCAGAGGCTGAGGCAGCCAGCTCGTTCTTTGGTTAACATTGTTTCCCCTGATTCGTCGGCGATGGCTTGAGCCATTTCTACAGGCAACGAGATACGAAATCGGTCATCAACCGTTCGCTTCACTTCCCCCGTAATAAATGCTTCACCGCTCATTGCCAGCCTTCAAAAAAGGGTGTTTGTCTATCGTCTTTCAGTGATTGTGAAAGAGTTCAATATTATACTGGGCGGATAACCCACAATCAATAAGTTTTCAAAGATCAATTGGGTAAGAAACCCACATAGATAAGAATTTACAGCTCGATTACCAAAAAGGCAATCATTGATTGTCGAATTCTCTCGATTTTGTCAATTTTTCTTTTTGCGACAATTTTTCACATAGTGAAATTAAAAAGAAAAGTAGCAGAAGAAGTTGATAGCCCCGTTCTCTGGGATCATGTTTTCAGTACGTTCTAGTTCTATATGTCGCTTATGTAGCTGATCAGCATAAATTTTTAGCATCAGTAATCAGGGACATAATAGATAGAATGTTTACAGGCACATGCTAGTTGTTTGAGGGAGGCCATCCTATCGGCCCTCTCGGTTCAACTGAAAATGATTGATGAGTTGAGATTGCCAATTCCATCACTCTGATTTTTTATTTGATCTGAAAGCTTTTCTCGTGACTTTGAAGATCATTGAAATTGACCTGTGTGGGTTTAGCGATGTGATTCATGTGATATGTGATTGAAACTGTAGTAGTATCTGATGATGGCACTTGATTCATATTTGATACTGTTTGAAATCAGCTGATAAGAAGGTGATCATCGAAAACTGATGCTGAAGTTTCACATTCTTAACAGCAAAAAACAGTCAGTTTTATAGTGATAATATCATCAGAGGTAGAAGTATTCATGAGTAAGAATCATTTACTCACGCGCGACGCAGATTGCGCATTTTGGAGGGAGACACGGTCATGTCAATCTATAAAAAATGATACAGAATCTCAGTGGAGAATAGGCTGATTTGAAAGACTTGCATTTGTCACGAGTGCTTGAATGCGATTGAAAGGAAATGTAAATGTGAATCAGGAAGGGGACTGTTCAACGATTACTTCCGTTTGCCTGGCGAGAACTCCGAAGTTCATTCGAAACTCGCCAGGCAATAGAAGTGTTTGGTTGCAACTTAAGAATTGTCAATGAATTTTAATATTCACGACGTTTCAAGATACCAGGCAGTGGTACAGGATAAGAGCCATCGGCTCGTGCCAGTACCGGAGCAGGGGAGTCCAATGTTAATTTATCGACATCAGGTGCAAATTCTTGTTTACAGTTAAGCATTTCATCGTAGGTCACGACTTGCCCTGTATGAGCGGCCATTCTTCCCATTGAAGTTACCAGACTGGCTTCCGCACCACGTTTGACTTCATTGTAACGTTTGTCTTGTCGAATTGCATTGATCAAGTCATCCCATTCCAACTGATATGGGTTTGGCTCTGGTTGAGGATATGCCCATGCCAGATTCTCTTTCGCTTCATTATAGCCTTTATAGATGCGTGCTTTGGCTGGATGATGAGCGGACGTGGAAATCACTGCCAAACCTTTGGTTCCATGGGCAAAGCTGGCAAATTTTTGACGACAGCCAGGCATGGTCCGGCCTCTCAGAAACATCTTAGTTCCGTCAGCGAAGGTGTATTCAACACTGTAACTGTCGAAATTCTGATCGACATTATCCCCTCGATAGTGTCGGCCACCTGAGCCATCGGCTTGAACAGGCCAGGCATCTTTCATCCAGCAACTTTCATCGATGTTATGGATGAGGAAGTCACTGAATCCTCCACCACTGGCCCAAAGAAAGCCGTGGAAGTTTTTAATTTGATAGAGTAGTTCGCTCATTTTTTCTGGTTTAGGACCTGTGGCTGCAGATCCCGTTGGACCTGCCATACGATAGGCTCTAAGTTCCAGAATATCTCCAATCTGTCCCTGCTTGATGCGGTCGTAAAGTTCCTGACGGGCTTTACAGTGACGGCACATCAGACCGACGCCGACTTTGAGATTTTTTTCTTCTGATTTCTTAGCCAGTTCAAGCATCTTGCGTGTACTGGGACCATCAACGGTCAGAGGTTTTTCCATGAAAACGTTAATCCCTTTTTCGATGGCATAACCGAAGTGAACCCATCGAAATGCGGGAGGTGTAACCAGTAAGACAACATCGCCTGGTCCAAGACAACTGATTGCCTTTTCATATCCATCAAAGCCGATAAATTTCTGGTCGTCAGGAACGTCGACTTTGTCCCCAAACGCCTTTTTGAGGCTTTGATAACTTGTGTTCAAGCGGTTGTCAAAGACATCTGCCATTGCGACCAACTTGATAGGGCCGCTGGTAGTTGAAAGTGCATTGGCTGCCGCACCTGTCCCGCGTCCTCCGCATCCCACTAACGCGATTTTGATTGTATTTTGGTCGGCGGCATAGACGTGTGGAATTGCAGTGCCCGCTAAAACAGAAGCCCCGGCAGCGAGTCGACTCGAATTTTTCAAAAACTCGCGGCGTGATGAGGTATCTTTAGGCGCTTCACTCATGTTGGACTCCTTTGTGGTTCATTGAATTATTTGAGGATCAAAGTGGGATGTTGATTTTATCTGATCAACCGATTGAAATCGGGATGCTGGGCGACGATTAATTATGTAGTCGAAGATCTATCAGATAAATACATATAATAATATCTGATTATATCAATGTGAGAGAACCACTTGCAACTTGTAAGCGTGGATTGCAGTTGTGGTAAGAAGAGCAAACGAAGAAGCCCGATTCAAAATCAATAAAAAACCCCGGAGACTGAAGCTCAGCCTTCGGGGTTTGATTTGTGAGATATGTTAATTTATGAGCTTTTGCTTAGAAGTTGTAAGCGGGATTTTTGGGGTCAAAGTCAGCATCGTTCAGTCCTGCGTTCGTGCGGATGTTCGTATACGTGTACTCTTCTACCAATTCAGGCTTGCTGTTTCTTCTAGTTGGCCAGTCATATTGTTCGACGCGAACTGGTAGATTGGTTGCTTTATCGATGTATAAACGAGTCATTTGAAAGCGGAGTCCTGGTTTTTGTTGTGGGTAACTTGTTTCCAGGACTTTACATTGCATGTTACCAAGCTTTGCATCAGGGAAATATTTCACGTTCACCCCTGCATTGACTTGTCGTTCTTCTTTCCATTGCTTCAGAATTTGAAACAACATTTTTCGGATGCCGATCGTTGTAATGGGGTAACGGCTTTCATCCATTGCTTGAGGACTGTTAGGTTGAAGAGAAATCGTTCCTACAAGTCCTTTGATCCCTGTTTCATGAGCGAGGATCTGATTTCCATTTCTACCTTGGAAATAAATAACTTCTCTTCCTGTATGTGGTTTCTGAAAGTGTAGATAGACACTTAAAGGCTTCTCACGGAATTTAATCTTCATTGTCTGAGTAGGTTGCATGCGGCGTCCTACTTTTTCCCGTTTGATGAAGGTGCCTTCGAAGTCTTTCACTTGAGCGGTTGTATCATAGCTCTTCATTGCGAGCCTGATTGCAGGATCAAGTGGATGCTCTGCATCTGCTGCCGAAAGCAAATTGGTTTGAGTCAGAGTAGTGATCGCTGATAGGACCATAAGCCCTGCCATGATAGCCACTTTTTTAGTCTGGCGGACCAGAACGAAGTTTGATTGGTAAGTGTGTTGTTTTACCATTGAATTTCGTGACTCCCTTTGTCGAAATCCACTTGTTTTGGGCTCATTTCCAACGGATCACTGTTGTCGGAAAAACTGCCACAAAACTAGTAAGAAAATAGACCACTTTGCTAAACAAGAACTTCTGAAATGAAGCCCTCTTTTTGTGAGGTATTACGGTCTTGTAATTTAGTGTCGAGAATAGATACCATCCGTGTTTTGGCTCGACCTTGTAGACTACTAATCGAACTAATTGGCAAACCGTAATAAATTTGATTACATGTTCTCTTTGTTTTTTTGTAAATTGTCAAGACAGAATCTTTAGATTATCTCATCTAACATCTGTGTCGTGATTTTTACATTCTGTTTATAGGCTGTTTTTTGCCTATTCTAACATGATATGCCTCATGGAGTACAAGTTGAAGTTGTTGAGAATTTCTGAAATTAAGAGATTCTTGAAAACTCCAATTGTTGATTCTCTGGAGTTTCTGTATGATCCGCTCCCTTGAGTTGAAAATGTTGAGTTTTTATAAGCTCAGTATGGTTTTCTCAGGAAAATGATCCGTGATTTGTTAATTCAAATACATCAAGAAATACAAACATTGATCGAATAAGACTGTGGTTAACCAATATGGTTCCTGGTAACCCCAACATTGAGAACAAGGAGTGTTCCCATTGTTCAAGTCGGATAATTTCCGACAGCGTGTTGCGAACATGGAGGAGAAACGCAAATGCGCTCCAAATCGAATGACTTTTTTTCTACCATACTAATGCTGATACCTTTGGTCGCAGTTCCGATGTTGGCCATATTTGGCATTCCGGAAATCGCTCCCGTTAAAAAGTCACCTTTCAATGAAAATGAGCAAGCCAACAGCGAAGGGTTTTCGGGCTCTCAATTCGAAGATATTTCATTTGATGCTTCAGCAGATGAAATTGATTTGGGAAGCGAAGGTGATTTTTCTCAACGGTCGGGGCCGAATCAAAACAGGGGAGAAACGAAAAGTCCCTTCGAAAAAATGGCATCGACTCAAAAGGGTTCCTTTAACGAAGAGGAATGGTTGCCACCTGCTGGCGCGCTCGAAGGTTGGGAGTTGGAGACAGTTCCCTCCAAGCTTGAAGTAGATCAGAAAGGGATCGGCCTTTCTTCTGCAAACTCGGGCCGAATGTCCGAACAGAATTTAGAAAACAAATCGATTCAACAGGCGTCTTTCGAAACGGAACAGGCTTCGCTCGAATCGGCTGGGACCTTTAATCAAGAGATTCTACAGGTTGAAAACGAAGCGAATCCATTCGAAAAGGTGCCTCCCTCACGTCCGGCTGCCGTCAAACCAGTTGATGAACAGTTTCGATTACGAGCAGAGAAAATGTTGCGACGAGATCCTGTCACATGGGGTGCCGCCGTTGAAAAGTTGAATGAATTGGGGATCAGAGATTATCGACTTGAGCCAGGGGGGCGCCCTAATGAATTCTTATTTAGTTGTTCTTATTCTCCGCCTCAGAACCCAAGGATTTCCAGACGCTTTGAAGCAGAAGCGCTTGATCCCTTGAAAGCTGTCATTCAGGTTTTACAACAGGTTGATGAGTGGAATCGAAATAAATAGACGCATCTAAAACAATCAGCCCTCTTTTAGTAGCTCACTAATAGAGGGCTGATTGTTTTAGATGCATTACGACTTAATGGCAATTAAGCGTTCTGATTCTTTTTTTTCTGTTTTGACTTCTTCTTATTTTCATTCTTCTTTTTTTGTTCCAACTTCTTTCGCAACTCTTTCGCTTTAGGAGGGGCTTTGCGTTTTTTGATTGTGGACTGTTTCTCAGAAGATTTTTCTGCGTTCTGCATGCTCTCAATTTGGCCACACAGGTCCGCACGAGAAATTTCAACATCTTGCTGCCGGTAAGAAGAAGATGCTGTCCAGGCACGGCAGCTTTGATGGCCTTCTACATGATAACTTTGATCCAGGCTGCGGATCGCATGGCTGAACTCCAGCAGTTCATCATTAATGGCTGTTGAGGCGGTACTTAAGCCAACGGTGGCTCCAAGGACTCCAACGGTGCCTAACATGACTAACTCGGCTGATACGACCAAACCGAGTTCTTCACTCCAAAATTTGTTTAATAGATGCATGATTAAGATCTCTCAGAAAGCGGTGACAATTTTTATTCGAGAGTAAGGTGAGAGTGAGTTCCGCCTGTTCCGATTGTATCAATTATTCGGATTAAACTGATTGTATCGATTATTTTAGAAATGTAAATATAGATAAAATGAGAAAATTGAGATGTTTTTGTTTTGTGTGAGTTTGGAGTTACAAGATGTATTATAGTAATGGTTTATGTCATATTTGTTTCATAAAGTGTCTAATGAGTTAAGATGCTTGAATTACATGCTCCAGTCTCTTCTGAAGACCTGATCAGAGTTAGGAGATCGAGCAATGGCAGCATAGTAACCTGAGAAAACCGGCAAACAGACAATGGCAATGGCAGACCATTCAAAAGAAATTACTGGGAGTGAATCCCTTTATCCTTGCCTGAATTGGGGTTTCTGGACATGATCGTATCGATCAAAGATCCAGTAACCTTAGAATTTAGCAACAGAATCAGGAGAAGGGTTAGCCCAGTATGTCATCACAGCAATCACCTTTAGCCATTGGTATTCGACTTTCAATTATGATGTTCCTTGAGTTCTTCGTCTGGGGGGCTTGGTACGTAACCGTTGGAAACTATATGGATGCCAACGGAATGGGAAACGCAATTTACTGGGCATATACTGTTGGTCCGATTGCCGCGATTATTTCCCCATTCATATTAGGTATGATTGCAGATCGTTTTTTTGCATCAGAAAGGGTGCTTGCAGTACTGATGATTTTAGGCGGGGCTGCACTTTACTATGCCCCTAATGTTGTTGGAGAGAACGGTGCGGGAAGCGGCACTTTCATTCTTCTACTTTTGTTACACATGTTATGCTATATGCCAACTTTGGGGCTAACAAATTCCATCGCGTTTTCTCATTTGAAGAATCAGGAAGTCTGGTTTCCTTTAGTGCGTGTTTTTGGAACATTAGGATGGATTGTAGCGAACATTATTGTCAGTAAAGTCCTGGGAGCAGATAAGACAGCGACTCCATTGCTTGTTGCAGGCGGGGCTGGCGTTATCATGGGAATTTACAGCTTGACATTACCTCACACACCGCCAGCCGCTAAGGGAAAAAAAATCACAGTTCGCGACATTTTAGGGTTAGACTCACTTGCGCTTCTGAAGGATCGTTCGTTTCTAGTATTTATAGTGAGTTCATTATTAATCTGTATCCCGTTGGCTGCATATTATGCCTATGCACCTGTTTTTGTTGCTGATGCGGGGATCGCAAATCCTGCATTTAAAATGTCTTTTGGTCAGATGTCCGAAGTTCTATTCATGGTCCTGATGCCACTGTTTTTCAAATCTCTCGGTGTGAAACGGATGCTGTTATTTGGCATGTTCGCCTGGGTTGTTCGATATGCTTTGTTTGCTGCAGGTGCTTCTGACGGCGTTGCCTGGATGATTATTGCCGGGATTCTGCTACACGGTATTTGTTATGACTTTTTCTTTGTCACAGGGCAAATATATGTTGATCAGAAAGCAGGCCCCGCTATTCGTGCACAAGCACAAGGATTTTTAGTATTGGCGACGCAAGGGGTGGGTATGCTTGTCGGCGCTCTAATCAGTGGTAATTTAATCAATGCAATTGTCACAGGCGAAGGGGCTGCAAAACTAGAGACTTGGAAAGATTTCTGGATCTATCCGACAGTCGCAGCCTTTGTAATTATGGTCATCTTTATGATTCTGTTTAAGGATGATCCGAAGGGAGCCTCGAATGTCAGCGAAGAGGATGTGGCCAAAGCCGCCAGCACTGAAGAAATGGTGTAATTCTCTGTTGTTCTGATGAAGTTTAAAAAGCACCTTGTTCATTATTGAACAAGGTGCTTTTTGTGTTAACTGAGGGAACCGTGATTTCGATTATCGACCGGGTCTTACAACAGGAGCTGCCTGCAGTCGCACTTGTGTCATTGATTCTACAAGAATGAAGTCACCCCGCAAATCCGAGCGGAACCAGCGTTTGCCAGTGACTCCCATCGGACGCCCCTGGACGGCGTCCAGATTGATCTGGGGGGAAATCGGTTGTAAAAATGCGAGGAACTGTCCACTTGGGGTTACCAGGGCATGTGTGGGCATTCCATTTCGACCGTTGTTGACACGTCGTACGATACCTGCCCCTGAAAACCGAGGTTTTTGAACGGGGGGTTTTGGTGAGAGGGGAGTTGTATTTTGTTGTGGAGGTACAGGTGCTGGCGCGCTGGGCTGCGGAAGTGGTGTACCGGGTAAGGTTGGCTCACTCGCTGGCTCAGGAGTGGGAGGAATCAAAGAATCCGAACCTGAAGCAGTATTGGGATCAGGATAACGGCTGGTCTTATTTTGATCGGGAGCCATTGAAACCAGTTCTGCATCACGTTTGCTGGTTTCTTCAGCAAGCTTGAGAAAATCTTCATATTCAGCCTGCACTTTACGATAGCGTTCGACTGCATCCAGTCGTAAATCAATTTTACTGGCGACGGCAGGATGTGTGATTTCTTGTTGTAATGTTTTGTAGTCTTTTTCCAGCGCATCCAGATCCCAGGCAGTTGGTTCTGCCTCAATCATAGCGCGAAACTGAATGTCGATCGTTTTAATCGCTTGTTTGGCAGCGGCAATCTGATCTTCTTCAGGTAGACTGCGTCGTGCCGAGCCATCTGTAGGAGTTTTAATCATCTCCTGTTTAGGAGGAGCTGAGCCATTCTGAGTGACATTTTGACTAAAAGGGTCATTCTTTGTACCTGCGATGGGTGAATCCACAGGGCCAGGAGCACCTTTACTGGGTTGATATTGGTTTGCAGGAACTAACAAGTGACCTTCCATCCATCGCCACTCACCGACCGGTGGTTTGATCTGAAGCATCAACACTCGGCCGAATTCTGTTTGAATGTTTTTGCTACCCAGAATTGTGACTTCATCATTTTTCGAGAGACGAATCTGTTCTACATCGCGCGATTCATTAAAAGCACTTCCCACACGCACAACAACCCCATTTTCAGTGACGCGACCTCGGCGGGGGCCAATTTTTTCAACATATTCAGCTCGAATCCAACTGAAACTCCCCTGAGGGGGGGTGATCATGAACCAGCCACCTGGGTCATGCCGGTGGACGGTAACGCGGCTCCCTCTTTTGAGTTTTAGTGTTGGGTAATAACGGCGACCATTACCACTTCTTACTAATGCTTCATCGGCGTTAATTGTTGCTTCGTAAGGAAATTTACGTTTTTTCGCATACGTTTCGTCAGCGAGGCATAATAATACCCCTGTTATTAATAAAGGTGTAAGGATCCAGCGGTCTAACGGACACATGGAATAAGCCTCCGTGCTGACTTTTAAACAGCCCATTTGAAAAATTTTAATGATGTGGTTGAGAGTGATTGAGTAAATAGAATTGCTTTTGAATCACGTTTGGAAATGGATTCAAGTGTGAGATAGGTAGAGTTTGAGATAATGAAAGAGGAGCGATTGATAACGCAATTTTGATAGTATGGCAAGACCAAAAAATGGATAGATCGTAAAAAACCTCTTTTATCATCAGCAGAATATACCGGAAACTCGCTCAAATCAATTTTTATGCAAGATTATAAATGGTGTTGTACAAAAGGAATGAGAAAGCAGACTTTTTCGTATTGACGTAAAATCCAAACTATGCAAAATTATCGTCCTCCTAGGTATGGTCAGCTCGGTTCTATGACAGAATTCAGCAATACCTATTATGATTAAGACACCATTTCCCTGAGATTGATTTCGAAACTGTTATCCAGAGGCTGGGGCATTTTCGTTATCCAAGTCAAGAAAATATTTTAGTTCGTTTGATTACCACTACGGAGAGTGGTCCATTCTGCAAAGGAGTGCTTCGGTCGTGAAAAAATTAGTAGTATCAGTTTCAGTGATTGCTATTGTCGCTTGTTTAGCCTGTTTCACTGAAACAGCGTCTGCACAAGGCACTACAGGCAATGCAAAAACAGTCGAGCACAAAGTTGGCCTGATTGATATGGCTCATGTGTTCAAGCATTATGAAAAATTTACCGCATTACGTGAAGAATTAAAAACAGAGATTCAGCAAAGTGATGCCAAAGCAAAAGCAATGGCCGAGCAAATTCAAGCTGTGCAAAAAGAAATGCAGGATTTCAAACAAGGAAGCCCTGAATACTTAGCACGCGAGAAGCAATTGGCACAGGCTGCTTCTGACTTTGAAGCGTTTCGCAAGGTTGCTCAACGTGACTTCCTGCGTAAAGAATCTCGTATCTATCACACCATTTATATGGAAGTGACAGACACAGTCAAGAAGTATGCCAAAATCTATAATTATACTTTGATTATGCGGTTTAACCGGGAAAACCTCGACACCGATGATCCTAAGAAACTGATTCAAGGCATGAATCGTCAGGTTGTTTTTCACCGTGCAGATGATGATATTACGCTGTCTGTTTTGGACTACCTCAACCGAAGTTACAAGCCCAAGTCATCAGGTTCAGGGACACCGACTCGTTCAACAAGTCGACCAAAGACAAGTACAAATCGCTAAGCGATTCGTATCTGACCACTCCCATTGGATGTAGCGCAGGAATCAGTCCTGCCTGCATCCTTTTTGCGATTTTTTCTTGGCGACAGGTTCATTTGCGCCATCGAAGGAGTAGGCAATGCAGACTCGGAATCAGAGAACGCTAGCCAGATCAATAGAATGTAGTGGCGTCGGAATTTTTACTAATGCTGATGTAAAAATTCGTTTTTGTCCGGCCCCGGAAAATCATGGTATTCAATTTATTCGAACAGACCTGGTGGATTCAAAGCCAATTCCGGCATTGATCCAAAATGCAGTGTTCAAGCAGAGGCGAACGGCGATTGAATATCAAGGGGCATCGGTCGAGATGATCGAACATGTCATGGCGGCATTGGCGGGATTACGTATTGATAACTGCCGTATTGAAATTAATGCTCCCGAGGCGCCTTGCTTTGATGGATCTTCACAGGAACTCTCAATAGAATTTCTGGAAGCAGGTATAGTCGAACAACCTTTTAAACGAAATTTAATTTGCATTGGGAAACCTGTCTCGGTTGAAGATGATACAGGAAGTTTTATCCAGGCGAAGCCGTTAAATCGTTCAGTGTTGGCCATTGGTTACTATTTGAATTATGGCGAAGATTCGCCCATCCCTCCCCAGTGCCTGACTCTGGAAATCAATCCGGAAACCTGGATGAAACAGTTGGCATTCTCGCGGACTTTTGTGTTGGAAGACGAAGTCAAAACGATGCGAAGTCTGGGGTATGGATTACGCCTTTCAGCGGGAGATTTGCTGGTACTGGGAGAACAGGGTGTCGTTGATAATGAATTAAGAACATTAGATGAATGTGTTCGACACAAAATATTAGATTGTCTGGGTGATTTTGCTTTGATTGGTTGTGACTTGTATGGTTATTTCAGTGCGAATCAGTCGGGACATGCTCTGAATCGTGAGTTGATCAAAAAAATAAAATCGACTCATCAATTAATTTCATCGGAAGCAGCATGGAAGATTGCCTGAAGTTACAAATACTGGTTGAATTTTGGCACTATTTCATTCACATTCAGGCAGCTCATTGACTATAAATTTTTTAGGATGTCAGACATGTCGACAAAAATTTCAAATCTCTCCTACGTCGATCCTAAAGCAGAAATAGGTGAAGATGTTTCGATCGGGCCGTTTTGCCACGTTGGTCCAAATGTGAGAATTGGAAAGGGATCTGTTTTAGACAGCCATGTTTCCATTACAGGCCATACAAGCATTGGTGAGAGAAATCGTTTTTTCCCAACTTCTGTGATTGGTGCAGAACCACAAGATGCAGGATATTCCGGGGCACCAACCAGACTTGAGATCGGAGATGATAATCTTTTTCGGGAAGGTTGCACCGTTCATCGAGGTGCAGAGAAAGAAGACCACTGCACGCGGATTGGAAACAGAAATACGTTTCTCTGTAACTCCCATGTGGCTCATAATTGTCATATTTTTGATAATGTGACTCTGGTGAATGGAGTCCTGATTGGCGGTCATGTACATGTACATGACCGGGCGATTATATCGGGAAATACGGTCGTGCATCAGTTTTGTACGATCGGAACGCTCGCCTTTATTACAGGGGCAGCACGAGCGACGATCGATGTGCCACCATACATGATATGCACCGGTTCGGATGAATTCCGAGTCCGTACAGTCAACATGGTTGGTATGCAGCGCGCGGGTATTTCAGAAAGTTCTGTTGCCGCAGTTCGCAGAGCTCACCGATTGATTTATCGAAAAAACAAAAAGTTAGATGAGGTGCGAGAAATTTTCAGTCAGGAATTAGAAGGAGTGATTCCCTTCGCACTGAATGCATTATTTGAACATCTTGAAAGCATTAAGGGTAGTAAGGCCGGTCGAGGTCGTGAAGAAGCAGCTCGGAACGCCAAATTTACACCAGATGAGAACGATCAGAATTCAACACGGAGAGCAGCATGAGCTTATTAAAAGTCGCCGTAGTCGGAGTAGGAGCATTAGGTCGCCATCACGCCAGAATTTTGGCTGGAATTGAGGGCGTGAGTCTATTTGCTGTCGCAGACACAAACCCGGATCAGGGGCAGGCGATTGCCGAGCAGAATGGTTGTCGATGGGTTTCAGATTATCGCGAATTATTTGAGGAAGCTGAGGCCGTTTCACTGGCAGTTCCCACACAGGCTCATTTGGCTGTGGCAAGTGAGTTTTTATCTCGGGAGATTCCCGTTCTTGTGGAAAAACCAATCGCATGCAATCTGCAGGAAGCTGAAGAACTGGTGCGGATTGCCGAGGCACATGATACACTACTTCAAATTGGCCATGTAGAACGGTTTAATCCAGCAACACAGGCTGCATTTGAACGTTGTTCAAATCCACGTTTTATTCGTAGCGAGCGTGTCAGCCCTTATACGTTTCGGTCAACGGATATTGGTGTGATTCATGATTTACTGATTCACGACATTGATCTGGTGCTTTCTGTGGTAAATTCTCAAGTTCGTAATGTCGAAGCCTTTGGTGTTTCTGTGATGGGCGAAAACGAAGATGCGGTTCAGGCTCGCTTGCGTTTCCAGAATGGTTGCATCGCAGATTTGACTGCGAGCAGAATCTGTCCTTCCGCTAAACGGACAATGCAAATTTGGGGTACCACTGGTTGTGTTAATGTTGATTTTACCAGTCGGGAGGTGACCTCATATCAACCTTCAGAAACGCTTTTGTATGGAACGCCGCCCCTAGAACGCGCGCGAAAAACAGGGGCAAATCTCGAAGCTTTGAAACAGGATGTGTTTGGCACTTTTCTGAAGGTGGATTCCCCAAAAGTTTCATCGGCAGACGCATTAACTGCAGAATTGACTAGTTTTGTGGACGCCATTCGGTCCAACTCAGAACCTTTAGTAGGCGGTGCACAGGCAATCGAGGCGATGCAGGTTGCGGAACAGGTGTTAGAAGCTGTCAACCGCCATGAGTGGGAGGGAAGTCAACAGGGAGCCATAGGTCCGTTTATCCAGTTTTCTGCAGAGGAACGCCGCATGGCTGGTTAAACCAACCATGCGAGATGTTCGCCTTTTTTCCAGACATGAAGAGAGATGCGTTTAATCTAACTCCTTGAGAGCTTCTGCGACTTCAGCAACGTGTCCCTTGACTTTCACTTTGGGCCAAACAGCGGCGATCTTGCCTTCCTTATTAATTAAGAACGTGGAACGCTGGATTCCCATGTATTTTTTGCCGTAATTCATTTTTTCAACCCAGACACCGTACTTCTCAGCAATTTCATGGTTTTCGTCTGCTAAAAGAATAAATGGCAACTCAAACTTTGTCGCAAATTTTTCGTGCGAAGCAACAGAGTCCGGGCTGATTCCCAGAATGACAGTATCATTTCGTTCGAATGTGGAAGACTGATCTCGGAAATCGCAGGACTCGGTAGTACATCCAGGTGTATTGTCTTTGGGGTAAAAGTAAAGCAGTACATTCTTTTCGCCTTTGTACTGGCTTAAACGAACTTTTCCTTCAGGGTAAGCAGGAAGATTAAAAGCAGGGGCTCGCTTGCCAACTTCTGGCACATTGCTTTCAGTAACCATTGGGGGGTCCTTCAAGAAGAGGAGAATAACGAATCAGAAAAATCCGTTATTATTTACAGAATTAAAATGTCCTAAAATAGATGTGAATTTGTGAAATCAAATTCGCATGTGTTAGCATGATAACAAGTAGGTCGAGAATTTTCGACTGAGAGCAGAATCGCATATTTGCGAAAAAGTATGAATTCAGGATCGCCAATATTGTTTATGATATTTGCTAATCGTTTGCAAAGCCGGCTTGGCTTGTCCCTCGCTGTTGATGAGGCCAGAGTGTGGGAATCGTCGTGCATCTTGATCTCTAAATCGGGACCAATACACACCCGTAACCGCAGGCTTAGCCAGGAGCAAAGGCAGGTATAAGTCAATCCATTCTGCTTGTGCTGCTTCTGACCAGTCTGTTTTCCATTGATTTGTCTGTACGGTTGACATGCCAGGATGGGCTTCTTCCTCAGCTGCGTCACTACTGGGAAAAGCGAGGGTAATGTGTAAAGGCAGATTTAGTACGCTCCATTTATCAATCAGCTTGGAAATATCCAGTAAATCATGATGATGAGAGCCATTGGGATGGTAGCCAATACTAAGTTCCAGATCGATTCCAGAAAGACCGACACCCAGCCGATCAATGGCATCCACAAATTGCATCGGTGATAACTGATGTTGCCCTTTCGAGAGATAATCTCCCCAGGGTTGTTCTACTCTGATGAAGCACTGAATCGAATCATCGGTTTTTTTGGCAACTTCAATAGCCCGCGCGGTCAACGTCAGACGGGTTTCTTCGTTTAATCCAAAGACTCCTCCCGTATTCATGGAAGAAACCATTGTCCAGATTCGAATGCTTCCGGAATATCGAGTGATGGCAGTTTCAATGAAATGCGAAATAATGCTCTGGAAATTAACCATGTCCAGCTTCCAGGATTCAAGCCAGTCTGGTAAACCATGCGGGGCAAAATCCAGCAAACATCCTCCGCGAATGAGTAGATGATTTTTTTCGCACCAGTCGACCTGTTGATCACATAATTCCCAGTTCTGATCTCCCTCAATCGGCTCGATGAGTTTCCAGTTAATCAAATCGGTGTTGGCGGCATCAAATGCCTGGCAGATCAGCTGACTTTCTTGTTTGTTGGGGATAAACTCACCTAGATTACAGCCAAGTGAAACAGGGAGTTTCATTGCCTGAGAGCGCTGATGGAGAATGGCCAATCGCTGTCGCGCATAAAGTTGAGTTAGCATTTCAGCTGCAGCGTGCGCTTTCTGTAATGCGACACTTGCCAGTTTTGAACATTCTTCTAAATGATCCTGGGCTACAGCTGCCTGCGCGAAGGCTGAGAATGCTTCATTATGTAAAGTCCAGAGCGCATCGGGGATATTCAAGCCAGCAACTTGCCATGCACTGAGCTGGTCTTTTAATGTAGAGATTTTACCGCGGGCTAATTCCAGCAGCAGTACATATGGTTCTTCCCGCTCTGGTAGTGAAGCGGTTCTAATCACGGGTCGTCCGAAGTTGTTAATCTGCCAGACGATGTTGAGTTTGCAGCTTTGTGATGTTTGACGGCGAAAAGTCAGAAGATTTCCATCTACTTCAACCCGAGTGGGAAACACCCTTCCGTCAACAGCGTTCAGATACGCGCGATGAAGATCAGACCAGTCTTCAGGTACTTGAGAAGGTGCAATTAAAAAACGCAAGTTGCCCATAAAACGGGTCGCAATCATTATCTGATTTTTCAAGGGTGATGTTAACTTCTGGCCACATAGTTCATTATCACGTTTGAGGGGCTACAGGCAAGTGTAGACTCGTATGTATGTACATTGAACTTGAAGGGGAGATTAAGTACTCAGGAAACTGACGATCACTCATTTTATACGGGATTTAAGGGTTATGATTTATCATCAATTGTTTAGCATGCTTGTTCTCGCTACACTTCCTGTGTGTAAATTCATTGGATTTTAATCATGGCGGCTAGGGTTTATGGCATCAACTGCTCTTATTGAAAGTTCACTTTCAGGCATTCCCGTCAAGCGGGGAAAAGTACGTGATGTATACGATTTTGAGGATCGACTCTTATTTGTGGCGACTGATCGAATCAGTGCGTTTGACTGGGTGTTGTGTCCTGGAATTCCAGATAAAGGGAGGGTGTTAACTCAAATCAGTCGTTTCTGGTTTGAACGTTTTGCGGAGATTCCCAATCATTTAATAAGCATGAATCCTGCTGATTTACCGCTCCCAGATAATGCCGATCTGGAGGTTCTCAAGGGACGATGTATGGTAGTGAAAAAAACAGAAGTAGTTCCTTTTGAGTGCGTTGTTCGCGGTTATCTATCTGGTTCCGGATGGAAGGATTATCTCGAGACGGGAGCTGTTTGTGGTCTTGAGCTTCCTCAAGGACTATCACAGAGTGCTCAGCTTCCAGAGCCATTGTTTACACCAGCCACAAAAGCGGAAACAGGCCATGACGAGAATGTTTCATTCGAGACGATGTGCACGGGAGTTGGCCAGGAGTTGGCGGAACAGTTACGAGATCTCAGCATTCAGATTTATCAACAAGGTTCAGAGTACGCACGTGAACAGGGAATTATTCTGGCCGATACAAAGTTTGAATTTGGTTTGTTGAATGGGGAACTCATTTTGATTGATGAAGTTTTAACACCGGACAGTTCACGTTTCTGGCCAGCTGAGCTTTACCAATCCGGAGGACCTCAGCCTTCTCTAGACAAACAGTTTGTACGTGATTGGCTAGAGTCTACTACATGGGATAAAAACAGTCCCCCTCCTGAACTTCCTGAAGAAATCGTCTCGAAAACACGTGACAAATACTTTGACGCATTTCGGCTGCTGACAGGGAATGAATGTACCTGGTAACCAATTGGGTTTCTTGCGCTGTTTCGCAGGAAATTATAGCTATTCACACTTTTTCTGTTTATACTGGGCGATGCAGGTCTGGTTGGAAGGGGCAGCATATTACTATTTTCTTTGCGTGATTTCTTCACATCATTTTCCTGTACGATTCAGAGATCGCTTTAGTAATTCTTTATCTTTCTTCATAGTTTTTCTCTGTGAGTTTTTAGGAGAATGGATCGATGTCTTCATCAGAAACTTCACCTCAAAAAGGAGCGGCCTCCTCAAACAAGATCACTCATTTGGGTGAATTCAGACTAAAACGCAAGCTGGGAGCCGGAGGCATGGGTGATGTCTATCTGGCGGAACAAGAGAGCCTGGATCGAAAAGTAGCGATCAAAACATTGAAGAAAAAAATTGCCAACGATCCAAAATTTGTGGAACGTTTTTATCGTGAAGCCAAAGCGATGGCAAAACTGGATCATCCCAATGTAGTCCGCTGTTATGCCGTGGGGGAAGACCACGGATTCCACTATGTGGCCATTGAGTATATTGACGGCAAAAGTATGCAGGATTGGATGAACGAGCTAAAGCAGCTTTCAGTAGGCGATGCGACGTTCATTATTCTTGCCTGCTTGGATGCGCTGTCACACGCTCATGAATCAAAGCTGATTCACCGTGATATTAAACCAGATAATATTTTGGTAACGAGTAAGGGAGTAGTGAAAGTTGCCGATCTGGGGTTAGCCAAAGCCATAGATGAAGATAACTCGATGACGCAAAGTGGTACGGGATTGGGAACGCCCCTTTACATGCCTCCCGAGCAGGCACGAAATGCCAAACATGTTGATCATCGGACTGACATTTATGCCTTGGGGGGGACTTTTTATAACTTTCTAACAGGCAAATTTCCCTTTGGTGGTGATACGGCGCTGGAACTCATTATGAATAAGGAGTCAGGAAAATTTGAATCCGTGCGCAAGCTCAATCCGGAAGTTCCCGAAAAACTTGACTTACTGATCGAAAAGATGATGGCTAAGAATCCAGATCATCGGTTTAAGAGTTGTTCCGAGATTATGGCTTTATTGGAAGAGATGCAACTCGAATCTCCAGCGCTTAGTTTCATCAATTCTGCAGAGACAGCCAATGTCTCGCGTGTTCGTCGCAAAGGCAAAAGCGCGACATCATCTTCTGCACCATCTAAACGTAGCAGCGGACATGAAATTTCCTCAGCCAAAGATGCCGAGCGATCTACGAAGAAAAAGAACGATGTAGTTGAGAAGCGGGTTTGGTTCATTCAGCACGAAAATGCTGCTGGAAAGACCATGGTCAGTAAAATGACCGTAGCACAGATTAAACAGGGAGTGAAAGCAGGAGTCATCAACACAGGAGCCAAGGTTAAACGCACGGCAGAAGGAAAGTTCATTTCACTGGCACAGTGTCCCGAGTTTGATTCTGTGATGCAGGTACGCACGATCAAAGATAAAGCAGACGCGCGTGCGATGAATATGGAAGATAAAATTAAAGAAATCAGCCGTGATTATGATCGCAGAAATCGACGGCGATTTTTCAAGAATCTGGCTGAAGGCACCTGGGGATGGATCACTCTGATCATTTATCTGGGAGTCATAGCCGGAATTTGTTACCTCGGATATCTGTTTATTCCGGAATTATGGCGTTGGATCGCCGTAAAATTGAATTTATCCTGAAAATTTATCAATTTTTAGATTCCATAGACGTAAATAGTTTATGGTATTATATATTTCTCACATTCCGTCAGTCTGTTTGACGATGAATTCAGTATGACTGAACGAATATTTTCCAAATCTGTTTCCCGCTATCACTGCGCGAATCTTTGTTTCAAAAGAGCAAGCGTCATTCTTCTGGCATACTTGTTCTTACTCGGGCAAGGTCTATCTCTCGCTGGAAACGTTTGGGCAGGGGAAGTGGAACTGAAAAACGGAACCATCATTCGTGGCGAGCTGGCGCCTATTCTAGGTCTGACTGATGCTTTGGCTGCGAAAATTCAAGGCAAAGGACCTGAAGACCCGGATCCTGCGGCTCCGATTCTGATGGTTGATAATGGCATGATTCGCTACTTTGTGCCGCGCAGGTCAGTCGTACGCTTAAACAATGATCAGGATCTTTCCTTACTGGAGACGTTTGAGCTAAGTCAACAAACCAGTGGTCGCCAGCATATGTTGAAAGAAGTGGGATCATATATTGATGTCACTGATTTTGATGAATATGGACGTCGTACCGTCACTCTCAAAACAAGCAAAGGGCAACTGCCTTTGTTACAGGGAGTCACGGAGATCACTCCTCATCATCTCAAAGTGATCGGTTTGAAGCATCAATGGGAGTTAGGGCTTAGAACGACTTCTGTAAAAGACGAAATTCTCAAAGCAATGCTCAATCGTACGATTGATCCTCTTAACCCAAACGAGCGCATCGCTGTTGCCCGGTTTTACATTCAGGCAGGATTATATCTTCAAGCAGCGGAAGCATTTGATGGCATCGAGAGAGACTTTCCTGAGTACAAAGAGAAAATCACGACATTTGTGAAAGATTTGCGTACGTTGCATAGTCAACAGCTTCTGGATGAACTCAAGCAGCGTCGTAAAGCAGGCCAGCACCAATTGGCACAACTGGCGATTACAAAGTTTCCCACGAATAATGTCAGCCAATCGATTCTTAGGCAAATTAGAGAAGTAGAAGAAAATTATCGTGAACGTCATGAGCAAATCGAAAAAGCCAAATTTCGATTGGGAGAGCTGGAAGCAGAAGTCAAAGATCCAACCACTAAAAATTTGTTGCAAGCTTATCGTCGGGAAGTGATCACTCAGCTCAATTTCGAATCTGTAGAGAGGCTCTCTGCTTTCCTGAATCTGGAGGGCGACGATTCTCTCTCTGCCCGGGAAAAATTAGCGATCGCTTATTCGGGGTGGATAGTTGGTGCAGCGAATGTGGTCACTGATCTGGATACCGCTTTAAATTTTTGGACTGCCCGTGCACAGGTTCTCGACTACTTGCGTAGCGAAGAAGAAAAGCAGCAAGAAGCAATATTGGAGGCGCTCAATAAACTGGAAGGCATTTCGACTGCAGTTGTGAAACAAATGATTCCGCTTCTTCCCTCGGTATTAGAAGCTCCTGTCAGAGACAATGCTCAAGCGTTTTCGATTCAAGTAACGGATCCAAATGCAGAGGTTCCCGTTTCGTATTCAGTTTTATTACCAATCGAATATAACCCTCATCATTCCTACCCGATGATTGTCGCGCTGCGTCCGTCCCATCGGACAACCAAATCAGAGTTGAGTTGGTGGGGAAGGTTTAAAAACGGTCCCGGCCAATCACAACGCCGGGGTTATATCGTGATTTCTCCTGAATATCTGCAGAAAGGCCAGCAGGATTACCACGACAATGTGACTGCGCATTACGCGGTGATTCAGTCGATACGCGATGCCCGCAAACGTTTCAGTGTCGATTCTGACCGCATTTTTCTTGCAGGACATGGCACTGGTGCAGATGCTGCCTTTGATATCGGTATGTCTCATCCCAGTCTGTTTGCAGGTGTGATTCCGATCGCAGGCAAAACCAGTGCATTCAATTTGCATTATTGGAAAAACGCAAAGCATTTACCGTGGTATATTGTGGGCGGGGAACTTGATCGTGATACACTCGCACACAATTCTCTCGTGGTGAATCGCATGATGCGATACGGTTATGATGTCATCTATGCTGAGTATAAAGGGCGCGGTTACGAGAATTATTATGAAGAAATTCATAATCTGTTTAACTGGATGGATCTGCAACAGCGATTTAAATATCCGAAAGAGATCGAAAAAAAAATTCTGCGTCCAATCGATAACCGGTTTTATTGGGTACGCACCGAGAAATTTCCTCCACAAATCATGCGACCCAAAATTGTAAACGGGAATAAACGTATTCAGGCCAGACCAGTTCCTTTGAATGTCAGCATCAAGGTAGGCAATGTGATTTATGTTCGGTCTGGAGGAAAAATCACCACGTTATGGCTTTCTCCAGAGCTTGTGGATTATGATGAACGCCTTGAAGTTCGTATTGGTGGAATGCGAAAGTTTAACGATTTCCTTCGCCCTGATATGGAGGCGATGTTAGACGATTTTCAAAATCGAGGTGACCGGCAAAAGCTGTTTGACGTTCGGCTCGATTTCTTTTAATACGAATCATCAGAATGTTGGCTTGCAGCAACCGATTAATCAGTTCTTTCAATTACCAACAAAAGACATGATGCGGGCAGCATGTCCTTTACTAGATGATTTCTCACTCAGCCTGATCTTCGCCCGATGCTTACCCGGCTTTAACTGGCTGTCAAATACAACAGAGCGCGGGTAATGCAGGCCTTTACTATAATGGTGATAAAGATCAAAAGGCTGAAAGGGTCTATCATCAATACTCACTTCCAGTATCCCTGCATCGGGTCCGGCAACAACATAAACGCCCAGTGCTGTCCCTTCAAAAGAGAGTTCTATTTCCGCTCCTGGCTTAGTAGCTGTTAACATCGGAATACTTGTGAACCGACTGCGTTTACTTCCAGGAATAGAATCCCATTTGGGAACTTCAATGGTCCATCCCGATTGTGGCTTCGCATTCTTAATATCAATCAAACGACCATTTAGGAAACTGAATTGATCAAGTGGTGCTTTGGGGGAAGTGTGTTTGGCACGTTGTCCCTTTTCCTGCCAAGCTTGAGTGAGTAACTTTTCAATCATCGTAGCACAGATTGCATTTCCAAATGGTGCGGGATGAGTCCCTCCAAACTGTTTCCAGGTTAGTTGATTGTCATCAATGAGCCGGGCAACTTCACTCGCCAAATCGATGGTCGCAATGCGATAGTGTTCGGCAACACGTTCGTGGCTGGAACTGGAGAGTGGCTTTTTTTTCTGCTGAATCGTTTTCAGCATGGATGGATTGACGAAGTGTACCATTACAATATCAGTATACGGATTGTGGCGGCGAATCTGTGCGATCACACCTTCCATACCACGTACGGCGGCTGTTGCTGTATGACCTGCGTCCTGATCATCATTCACAGCGAATTCCACAAAAAACAGATCAACGGGACCTTCACTCAAAACATCACGCTTAGTGCGGAAAGCGCCTGTGTTCGAACAGGTCGATGAGATACCTGCGTTCGTAAACTGAAATTTTGTTTCTGGAAACGTTTTCTCCAGGAATTGGCAAACCATCGGGCGGTAGCCGTTCATTTCAGTGATAGAACCACCTAGAAAAGCGACGTGGCCCGTTTTTTTCGCTTCAAATTTCTGTTTACTATTCTGATAACTCCCTCGCAGGTGGATGTGCTGCGCAGAGACGTCAGGAAGATTCTTCGGTTTTTTTGCATAGAGATTCATCTTGAAGGAAAACACGATGGTCAGAGTGAAACAGGAAATCAGGATGGTCCTGAAAATATTGGTTTTCATGCTGCTTACTAACTCGATCAAAAGAAGTAAAAATGGAATTTCTAACTGACTTTGGAAGTTTTTATACTCTCCAGCATGCAGAATCTGAAGGGCAAGGTCAAGAGTTCTCCCGTTCAACAATTGATTTAAGGTCCCCTGATCCGATACGATAGAAGCTGAACCGAAGTTAATTGTTATACTTCACACAGATAGTAGCCCTCAGCGTTGGCAGGAGTATTCATGAAACCGTTTTCTTTTCTCTTGATCTGTTTTTCTTCAATCATGTTGGGATCAACATTCATAGCAGAGACGCAAGCGGGTGAGAAACCCCATGTGGTTTTTGTGACCGGTGATGATGAATATCGGTCAGAAGAATCGATGCCCATGTTAGCAAAAATATTGAAGCGAGATTATGGCTTTGATGTCACGATATGTTATTCACTTGATCAAGATGGAAATATTGCGCCGGGAAATCAAAAATCGATCAGTGGACTGGAAGCGCTTAAAGATGCTGATTTGATGGTTTTGTATACGCGATTTCGTGATCTACCTCCTGAGCAGTTTCAACATTTTTTGAACTATGTGAAATCTGGAAAACCTATCGTCGGCTTTCGTACGGCAACGCATGCGTTTCTGTTCCGGGATCCAAAGAGTCCTTATAAAGATTGGAATAATAAAAAAATTGCTGATCTGGTTGGACAAAGATGGATTACTCATCATGGTCACTTCGGTGATGGCCACGAACATCTGACCAAAGTGACAATAGATGAAGAGGTAAAAGATCATCCCGTCTTACGAGGTGTGAAACCGTATAAAGCCTATTCATGGCTCTATCACGTTCACGGCGGTAGTGATGGTCACAAATTGGCCGGCGATAGCCAACCGCTTTTGACGGGCCACTCGCTAAAATCAAATCATCAGAAGAAAGGAAATACTAAAAAATTCCCGATGAGTAACCCCGTGGCGTGGACGAAGACCTATGAAGGGAAAGATGGAACCAAAGGACGAGTATTCTTTACAACCACAGCACATCCTTTCGATTTTAAGGATCCAAACGTACGAAAGCTGTCGCTCAATGGAATTTTGTGGGCGCTGGGAATGGAAGACAAAATTCCTCAGCAAGGTGCGAATACAGAAGTTGTAGGGAAATATGATCCGAATAATTCCGGTACCGGTCCTAAAAAGTATAAAACAGGTCAAAAGCCGGAAAAGATTTAATCAGAAAAAACAATCGAAAATAATCTTTGGAGCACGTGTCTAGACAGTGCTCCTTTTTTGTTCCTGCATCAATAGTTTTTCCAGAAGGAAGGGACCAGTAATACCAGAATCGCGAAGAGTTCGAGTCTGCCCAGTAACATGAGAACTGTTAAAAGGGATTTTCCCGCCAGTGTAAAGTCGGCATAATTTTCCGTGGGTCCCAATTCTCCGACTCCCGGGCCAATATTATTTAATGTCGCGACAACCGCGCTAGTGCAATCGATCAATTTCTCAGGTTTATTCATTTGCCATTCTGTATTAGGCTCGATCGCAGTTAGCAGCAGGGAACTGAATATAAAAATGGCTAATACCAGACTGAAATAAACAGTAACATCGTGTCGAATTCCTTGTTCTATGTTGGTTGTCCCAATGCGCACTGGGCGAATGACATTCGGTCGGAATGATTTTTCAATTTCGAGCCAAATGATTTTGGCAAACAGCACAAACCGAATGACTTTAATACCTCCTGCTGTAGAACCGGCACTTCCGCCGACAAACATCAGCAATAACAGTAACATTTTAGAAGACTCATTCCAGGTGTCGTAGTTTCCAGTTCCATAACCGGTTGTAGTCATGATGGAAACCGCTTGAAAGCCGGCGTAACGAATGGCGTCAGGCAGATTACTATAAATCTGATTTTTCATTAAGTTGTAAGTCAGGAAGAGGGTTGCGGCTCCTAAAATGATCAGATAAGTGCGAAACTCGATATCATTTCGAAGCGGCGCGATAAAGTGTTTCCAAGATTTATCCTGTGAGCGAATATTTTTCATAGAAAGAAAATAAAGTGAAAAGTTCGTCCCAGCAGCAATCATAAATAGCGCGATCGTAAATTCAATAAGCGGGCTCTTGAAATAGCCAATGCTGGCGTTGTGTGTGCTAAAGCCACCAGTAGCCATGGAACCGAAACTGTGACAAAATGCGTCAAAGACGCTCATCCCTTCCAACCACAAAATCAATGCCAGGATAAGAGTAAAAGCCACATAGATTGTCCACATGACGATGGCCGATTCGCGCACGCGTGGTCGGACAGCTTCACTTGTGGGGCCGGGAACCTCGCGTCGCATGAGAGCTTTTCCACCAGCCCCCAGATGACTTAGAATTGCAACGAACAAGACAATGATTCCCATGCCTCCCAGGCAGTGGGTGAAGCTTCGCCAAAACAGCACCGAACGGGGAACCAGGGCCGGGTCTTCCAATTCTCTCAACACGGAAGCCCCCGTTGTCGTGAATCCAGAGATAGACTCAAATAACGCATCTGGGATGGTCATCGGTAGATCAGCATCCACCATCGTTCCTGAAAACAGGAAAGGCAGGCAACCAAGAACTCCGGCATAAATCCAGCTCAGACCGACAACGGCTAACGCTTCTTTTCGCAAAATTGTGCCATGCTCGTTGCGGCCGAGAGTGTAGAGGATTACACCTGATGCCAGGCTACAGCCAATCGCACCGCAAATTCCCCAAAAACCGGCTGATTCAAATTCACTGGTTTCACCAAAAGCAGGAAATGCCCAGGGGAGACTGAATACCATAGAGACACCAACAAGCATCCCCACAAGGCCTAATAAACGACAAAGAAGCAACCAATTCATTATATTTCAACTTATTGATTCTGTACTAATTTAACGACTGGAATCTTCCAGAGCATTCGAGTTAAATAGAAGTAGCTATAAATAATTGAGAGATTATAGCACGTCTGCTGTTTTGTAACGATACTACTCATTCCGTTTTAGGAATTTCAATAATGCCCGCTTTTTTTAGATTTCGAACCGTTTCTCATTTCTGTTTTATGGTCTTGCTACTTTCATGGACATTTTCGTTATATGCAGAAGAGTTAGAGCAGTTGACCTACAACAATCCACAGCTTGAAGTAGATTTAGGAGTCGGCCTGTGGGCCTGGCCTCTTCCCATGGACTATGATGGTGATGGCGACATGGATCTTTTGGTTTCCTGTCCGGATAAACCATCTAATGGAACTTACTTTTTCGAAAATCGATCAGATAAAGCAGAAAAACTGCCTGTGTTCGAACCCGGTGTGCGGTTGGGGAAAGGGTATCATAATACTTGTCTTTCTTATGTAGACGGAAAACCTAGAGTCCTGGTTTCAGGGCGTGAAGCCATCGATTTTAAAAAGAAGGGTTTCGATAAGCTGACCGCATTACCCGTCGATAGAAACGTTCATGGAAGTAAAGTTCGGGGCAACCAATGGTTCTACGTTGATTATGATGGAGACAAAGACCACGATCTTATTGTAGGAGTAGGAGACTGGAGTGACTATGGATGGGATGATGCCTATAACGAACTAGGCCAATGGACTAATGGCCCGCTCCGTGGCTTTGTATATGTATTGAAAAATTCGGGTAGTGATAAAAAACCGAAGTATGAGAAACCAGCAAAAATCAAAATTGGAGATCGTCCCCTCGAAGTATTTGGTTGGCCCTCTCCTAATTTTGCTGACTTCGATCATGATGGGGATCTCGATTTGATCTGTGGCGAATTTCTTGATCAGTTGACCTATTTCGAGAACACAGGAACACGATCAGAACCCCGCTATGTGGCTGGTCGCCGTTTAACCAGCAATGGTCAGCCGCTACAGATGGATCTTCAGATGATTGTCCCTTCTGCCATTGACTGGGACAAAGATGGAGACACGGATCTGGTGATTGGTGATGAAGATGGACGTGTTGCTTTTATGGAGAATACTGGAGAACTGCTGGGAGGGCTTCCTCAATTTCTACCTCCACGCTATTTCCGACAAAAAGCAGCTGGTGTTAAGTTTGGTGCACTGGCAACACCTTATGCTTTTGACTGGGACGGAGACGGAGATGAAGATCTGATTTGTGGTAACACCGCCGGTTACATTGGGTTCATTGAGAATCTGGATGGCAATACTAGTTCTCCCAAACTTTCTGAACCGAGTTATTTACAGGCCGGAGGACGACCGATTCGTATTCAGGCAGGGCCCAATGGTTCGATTCAAGGTCCCTGCGAAGCGAAATGGGGATACACTACTCAAACGGTTGCGGACTGGAATCAAGATGGCCTACCTGATTTATTGGTCAATTCGATTTGGGGGGAAATTCTCTGGTATCAGAACATTGGTACTCGAAAAGAACCAAAGTTGGCCTCAGCACAAACTGTGAATGTGGAATGGGAAGGTGCCACTCCTAAACCAGCATGGAACTGGTGGAACCCGCGTGGCAAGCAATTGGTGACACAGTGGAGAACGACGCCTGTCGCAATTGACTATGACCAAGATGGATTAACCGACTTAGTGATGCTGGATCATGAAGGATATATTGCGTTTTTTAAACGTGTTCATGATGGGGGAAAATTAAAACTATTGCCGGGCCAAAGAATTTTCGTCGATGAGTCTCTTAAACCAATTCAATTAAATTCGAAACGAGCAGGTGGTAGTGGTCGTTATAAACTCCATGTCGTCGACTGGGACGGAGATGGTCGGCTGGATTTGCTCGTGAATAGTATGAATGCTGATTTTTATCGCAATGAGAAAACCGTTGATGGCAAGGTTATCTTAAAAAACCATGGGCCTCTCAGCACACGAAAACTGGCCGGTCATACCAGTAGTCCCTGCACTGTTGATTGGGATCGAGATGGTGTCCGTGATTTGATTGTCGGAGCTGAAGACGGTTATTTGTATTGGATGAGAAATCCAAATTCGAAGAAAAAGTGAACTAAGTTACTTTATCCTATGATCGTATTTCGCTTGGTAAAAATATGCTGATACAAAATCGAATGGCATTTAAGGAGTGGGGGGGCATCTGTGCTGCATTAGGGCAAGGCATTCAGTCCGTCATTGTTCGAAAAGGGGGAATTCATGAAGGGCGACAGGGGTTCCAGGTAGCTCATCGGGAATTCTGGCTTTTTCCAACGCGCTTTCATCAAGGATCGGAATTATTGCAACCGGCGTATTGTGATTTACTCAAAGCACCCATTGCCATTGAACCTGCCTCAGGAAAAATTATGTTGGCATTGTATGCTGTTGTAGAAAAAGTTCTGGAGCTCAAAGCAGCCTCAACACTTCACCAGTTGGATTCCCTTCAAGTCTTGAATCAAGAGACAATCCTCAACCGATTTGAATATAAAACTCCCGGGTTATTTGTTTTACTAATTCGAGCATACCAACTACCGCAACCATTTCAACTGGAAAACGAAACACAATATGGCGGCTGCCGAACCTGGGTTGAGTTGACACAAGAATTTCCTACCAGCAATCTGACACCTGTACTCACAGACGAGCAGTTTCAGCAACAGTTATTGACATTTGAGGCGATTGTGGAGTGATTCAATTAACAGAATAGAAACGAAAACAGCCCGATTCATTTTGAATCGAGCTATTTTGGTGGTTACTCTACTTAAGCTTTGAAGATTTTTTCCCGACCTTGTTTTACATCCTTCGTTGCGTTACGCGTATCAAGGACCATGTTCGAGTGTTCGACGATAAAGTTGTAGTCGTAGGCACTATGATCTGTTGCGATCAGCACGCAATCCTGATGTCCCAAATATTCTTTGGTCAATTCCTGACTCTCCATCGCGGGTACATTATGATGCCGCATTTTGGGGAGCTTCGGGATATGCGGGTCATTATATGTGAAGTCCACACCCCGTTCGAGAAGTAAGTCCATCAGATGAAAAGAAGGGCTTTCACGCGGATCGTCTACATCTTTCTTATAGGCGACACCCAACATACAGATTTTACTTCCCTTGAGTGGTTTCGCTTGCTGGTTGAGAAACTCTGCCAGCCGATCAATGACGTACCGTGGCATTCTTGTATTGACTTCACCTGCCAATTCGATGAAGCGTGTGGTAAGACCTTCTTTGCGGGCTAGCCAGCTCAGATAGAAGGGGTCAATCGGGATACAATGACCACCCAATCCAGGACCAGGGTAAAAGGCTTGAAATCCGAACGGTTTGGTTTTTGCTGCGTCAATCACTTCCCAAACATCAATCCCCATGCGGTCGAACAATGTTTTGAGTTCATTGACCATGGCGATATTCACTGCCCGGTAAGTATTCTCCAGAATTTTACAAGCTTCAGCGACTTCTGGTGAAGTAACAGAAATCACATTTACAACTGCATGTTCATATAGGGCGACTGCGATTCGCAGGCTATTTTCATCCATACCACCAACAACTTTAGGAATCCCCGCAGCTGAAAAATCCGGGTTGCCGGGATCTTCTCGCTCCGGACTATAGGCAAGATAATAATCTTCTCCGACGGTCAATGATTTTGAATTCAGAATCGGGAGCATCACATCTCGGGTGGTGGTGGGGTAAGTTGTACTTTCCAGCACGACTAGTTGACCGGGGCGTAACGTCTCAGCAATCGCTTCTGTTGTCTTCTCTACATAAGTCAGATCGGGGTCGCGGCTGGAAGTAAGAGGAGTGGGTACACAGATCAGGAGCGCGTCCGCTTCTTTCATTCGCGATAAATCAGTAGTGGCTTCAAACTGCTTTTTCTCTAACCAACTGGTTACTGTGTTTGAAGGAATGTGCTGAATGTAACTTTGACCGGCTTGCAGTTGATCGACTTTCTTCTGATCAACGTCAAAACCCATCGTTTTAAAACCGGTATTCACAAAAGCATCGATTAGAGGAAGCCCAACGTATCCCAAACCAATGATACCGATGATTGCCGTCTTATCTTTGATTGCCTGCTCAAGATGATTTGTCATCGAAATGCCATCCTTGTGTAAGTCTTAAATGCAGATAAATAGTTCTGCTAAACTGGCCGGATCATATCAGTCGAAGTTATTTCCTGCAAGCATTTTAGCGTTCAGCCTGGAACCAGCAGTTTTCGAATGGGAGAGACCGATGATTTGCCATATACGACTGTTGGAATCTTACAACGAGTATGTATGAGATACGCAGACTTTATTTATCAAAGTGGGCTTAGCTCAAGTTTAAATCAGGCCTGTATGGCGCAAGAGCGGTTCGGGACTGGGCTCGCGTCCACGAAATTCTTTGAAGAGTTCCATAGGATGGCGGCTGCCTCCCTGGGCCAGAATCGTATCTCGAAAGCGTCTGCCCGTTTCGGCTACAGTCCGTTCATCATCGAGTCCTGCTTCTTCAAAGGCACTAAAGGCGTCGGCGCTGAGAACTTCAGCCCATTTGTAACTGAAGTAACCGGCAGAATACCCTCCAGCAAAGATGTGTTGGAAGGAGCACAGAAATCGATCTTCTGGAAGCATTGGTAACACGGATGTGGTTTGACTGACTTCACGCTGCACATCAAATATCGATTGAGGACCATCAGGATCAAATTCACTGTGGAGCTTTAAGTCGACAACACCAAATTGAATTTGCCGCAGCATTTGTGTTCCTGCTTGGTAATTTCGTGCAGCTACGATTTTTTCAAATAGATCATCCGGTAATGTTTCACCGGTTTGATAGTGTTTGGCCATACCCAGTAAAGTCGGCTTGTGATAGCACCAGTTTTCCATAAACTGGCTGGCGAGTTCGACCGCATCCCATTCCACGCCATTGATGCCGGCAGCGTCTGCTTCGTTGATTGTGGTTAACATATGTTGTAATCCATGGCCAAACTCATGGAACAATGTCTCAACTTCGCGGAACGTCATCAATGAAGGACTGGTTCCAACGGGAGGCGTCGAGTTGCAGACGAGATGCGCGACTGGAATTTGTACATTTCCTGATACGATTTTGCGGCCCAGACAATCGTCCATCCAGGCACCTCCCCTTTTATCCTCAGGCCGGGCATAGGGATCGAGATAGAATCCGGCAACGGTTTCTCCCTCTTCATTGGCGATGCTAAAATAGCGGACATCTTCATTCCAGACAGGAACCCCTTCCGTCACAGGTGAGACTGTGATTCCAAAAATTCGATTGACCAGTTGGAACAGACCATCCAGTACCTTTTCCAGAGAAAAATAAGGTCGTAATTCTTCATCTGTGTAGTTAAATCGTTTTTCACGCAGTCGCTCGGACCAGAAGGCGAAATCCCATTGTATGATGGGCTCGGTCTCTCCCTGTTCGGCTGCAAAGGTTTGCAAGTCTTTCAAGTCCTGTTGACCCGCTTCATATGAGGCCGTTCTGAGTCGCTCTTCCATTTCTAAGACAGCTTCGATACTGGGAGCCATTTTTTCTGCCAAACTGACTTCCGCAAAATTTGCATACCCCAAGAGCTTAGCTTTTTCTTGACGCAGTTTCAGGATCTGAGGGATCAACGGAGTATTATCCAGTTCTCCTTCTGAAGCACGAGTGATATACGCTCGGTAAACGTTTTCGCGTAAAGCTCGATTCCGACAATGTTGCATGAAAGGTCCGAAGCAGGGAAAATCCAGACTGATTCTCCAGGGACCCGCTTCCGGTGTTGCTTCTGTTTCCGCCTCTTTTTGATCCCAGCTATTATAGGATTGTGCCGTTAATTGTTTGAGACTGTCTGGGAAACCTTCAGTATCCTTAGCATTGGTAATAATCAGGGAAAACGCTTTTGTGGCGTCCAAAACGTTATTAGAAAATTGAGTTGCCAGGCGTGATAATTCCGTTGCAATTTCGTTAAAACGTACGAGTTGGTCTCCTGCGAGGCCAATACCCGCTAATTCAGCCGACAGAAGGCTTTTGTCAATGATCCTCTGCTGGGCATTGTTGAGTTCATTCCAGGTGCTGCTGGTTCGCAGCGATTTCATCGCTTCATAAATTGGTTTACTCTGTTTCACACTTAATGAGAAGGCAACGATTTCGGGCAGTACACTTTCGTAAGCTTCACGTAATTCAGGAGTATTTTTGACTCCCAGTAAATGCCCTACTGGTCCCCATGAACGTTCCCATGGATGGTTTAATTCTTCCAGAGGTTGCATCAAGCCTTCCCAGCTTGGTTCTGCTTGTGCTTCAATCTTTTTTAGATCGGCTTTTGATTGTTCTAGAAGAGATTGGATTGCTGGTTGAATATGAAATGGTTCAATACGATCAAAGCGGGGAAAGCCGTCTGAAACGAGAAGGGGGTTATCTTCAAAATTAGGTTGCTGGTTCATTCGAAAAACTATCCTTCCTAAGGAAATCTCACTTATTGACCGATATTAGCGTTTTATTCAATACTCAGTGTGCTTTTGTGATCAGAGGGCAATTATAAAAAAGTTGAGGACTTGATTAAAAGGCATTCTATATATTCGACAAATCGATACAATGCTTACTAGAAGTTTACTTGTCAATAAGCTGTACTCCATCAAGTGGATCAGGCAAAATGAGACAATTTATTACTGTCTGTGCAGGATGGGTTCTAGTGGTAGCTACTCCGGCAGTCATTTGCGCACAAGAACCTGGAAATTCATCTGTGCAGAAAAAAATAGAGGAGATACAAAAGAAAGTGCTTCCTATTAATACCATGGGTGGTCGTCAGTTTTGGGGTGATGTGCAGTTTTTTCAAGGCTGGAAAATACAGCAAAATGTGCTCACCAAACACTATCGACTTTTGAACTCTGCAGATCAGCGTTATGAAAGTGGAACGCTGGAGGAATGTCAAAAGCAGTTAGAAGAAATTAAACAGGCCCAACAGCTAAAACCGATGCAGGGAAAAGCGGTGATTCTAATCCATGGTATCATTCGTTCTTCGAAATCGTTTGAAAAAATGAAGCGCGCCTGCCAAAAAACAGGCAGACTGGTGGTTCCCTTCGATTATCCGAGTACACAACGCACAATACCAGAGAATGCAAAATACTTAGAAAAGGTAATCAATTCGCTAGAAGGAATCGAAGAAATTGAACTGGTTGTACATAGTATGGGAGGGCTGGTGGTTCGATCCTGGATTGCTCAACAGACGACCGTTGATCCCCGCATCAAGAGGATGGTAATGCTCGGAGTTCCCAACCGAGGGGCTAACATGGCGGACCGATTTCGTTCTAATCTGCTGTTTAAAGTGATCTTTGGTCCTGCAGGTCAACAATTAGTAACTGAAGCCAATAGCGATTTTATCACCGCGCTACCAACGCCTCCCTTTCCTTTCGGAATCGTAGCCGGTGGTCGGAACACATTGAAAGGCTATAATCCGCTGATTCCTGGTGACAATGATGGCACAGTTGGTGTCAGCAGTACAAGACTACCGGGGGCTGTGGACTTTATTTTACTACCTGTTTTACATTCCTTTATGATGAATGATCCCGTGATCATAGAGCACACATTGCGATTTATGGAAACAGAAAAATTTCGTGAATCAGGTAAAGCACAACCAATTTCCATCAAAGAAAAAGATACGGTTCCTTGATGTCTTTGGAAATCAACTGAGTGAATACGAATAAGCTGGGATAAAATGTTTCCAGTCGAAAGAATTGAATGGGCTAAGAACATGAACCGAGACGAACGACATCTAAAACTGCTTTCGAAAATACAGATTGTTTATGGGATTGCTAACCTGTTCGTATCGTATTATTTCTATGAAGCACTTTTCATTCTGGTTCATGAGTATCGAAAAATGCTCGAACAATCGAGGCCCGAACTGGAAGTCGCTTTATTGCTGGGCTTCGGTTTTGTGCTTCTTTTAATTGGAATTGCGATTTTATTTTGTATTATTCTGACTGGTCAGTCTCTGGCTCAGCATCAGAATTATACGTTTTGTCTTATTGTGGCTGCTGCTGAATGTTTCATTTTTCCGATAGGGACATTCATCGGTATTTGGACGATTTGGGTTCTAAGACGCAATTCTGTGAAAGCATTGTTTGCAACCCCTCAAGTAGAGAGTGGTGTTGGTTAGGTATTTCTCCAACCAGGCTCTTCATCTCATTATACTAACAAAGTTCATACTGTTTATGACCGAAGTACAAGGCACGCCCTCTTCCAATTCTACCCTCCCTCGGGTCTGGAAACTGATAAAGTGGGGATTATTGGCGCTCATCTTTTATTATGTGGGGAATCAAGGGTATCAGCTCTATCAAGAGCAGGGTGAGGCTATAACAAAAATTCAGATTAAGCCTACATGGTTGATTTTGTCTGGTATCTGTTATTTCGTTGCCTGGTTACCTTCGGTTTGGTTCTGGCAACAATTGATGATTGCTTCAAGCGAGCGTACCACATTTTGGCCGACAGCACGTGCATATTATTGTGGGCATTTAGGAAAATACATTCCCGGTAAAGTTTCTGTATTATTGATTCGGGCTACACTCTTAAAAGATTTCGGTGTGCGTGTTTCTGTGGCAATGCTGACGGCCGCCTATGAGACATTGGCAGTGATGGGAGTGGGGCTGGTGGTCTTTCTGGCACTGGTTCCATACGTCATTAATGCGGAACAATCGACTGAATGGCCCGCCTGGATTCAATCGATTCAGTCTCGACCCTTGTTAGTTCCATTTTTATTTTGTTTTACATTGTTTGTTTCTTTACCCTTGTTGTCCCGTCTTTTGAAGCGGATTTCGCAAAAGATGTCGAAGTTGGAATCAGAAGAATCGAGTGAATCGCAGCAGGCTTCGATTTCGATACGTCTATTGTATGCGGGAGTGTTAGTCTTTCTGATCAGCTGGAGTTTGCACGGCCTGAGTTTAGGGCTGGTTATTGCTTCTCTGGGAGATCAGGGACTTGTTCTACGGCAGTGGCCACTTTGGACTGCTGCGGTTTCTGCCGCGCTCGCTTTAGGTTTTGCAGTTTTATTTGCACCGGCGGGGTTGGGTATTCGAGAAGGACTTCTTGTGGCAATTCTTACCGGTTGTCCGGAGATTGGGCCTGTTAATGCTTTTGTTGCCGCCTTATTAATGCGAATCGTTTCTTTTACTAGTGAAATATTGTCAGCCTTTGTTTTATACTATAGTTTCAGGAGTTATGAGAAGGTTGATCAAACATCGACACACGAAGATTCCTCTCCTGAAATAAAATGAAAGTGCCATCGTTACTGTCTGCTACGAGAAAGGGCTCAGTGATGCTCTCTATCATGATTCCGACTTTGAATGAATCAGAAAGTCTGCCACAATTATATCAGGAAATCTGTGACACGAGCCAAGAGCATAACATTGATCTGGAAATGATCTTTATTGACGATGGTTCCACAGACACCTCTTGGGAAATAATTTCTAAATTTGCCGCCAATGATGGTCGTGTTTCCGGAATTCGATTCCGAAGAAATTTTGCCAAAGCGGCTGCATTGACTGCAGGCATGCGAGCGGCACGTGGGTCTGTGATCATGATGATGGATGCCGACCTGCAAGACAACCCTAAAGAGATTCCCCGTTTTCTGGAGAAACTGGATGAAGGATATGATGTTGTCAATGGTTGGAAAGAAAGACGTCTCGATCCGTGGCATAAAGTATATCCCAGTAAAGTATTTAACTGGATGGTTGGCAAGCTGACCGGATTGTGGCTTCACGATCATAACTGTGGCTTTAAATTATTTCGTAAAGAGGTTGCCGCCGAGCTTCGCATTTATGGGGAATTACATCGGTTCATCCCAGTTCTTGCAGATTCAAGAGGTTTCAAAGTAACAGAAATTTCAGTACACCATCGGGAACGACAACACGGCCATTCCAAATATGGTGTTCGTCGTTTTTTGAGAGGCTTTCTGGACCTGTTAACAGTTCGCTTTTTGACTGGTTATGGACAGCGTCCTCAACATATGTTGGGAGCTGTGGGCCTCATTTGTCTGTTGTTGGGTGGATTAGGTCTGGGATATCTAGCACTGATTTGGATTCTGACCAATTTGTTTGGGTTGGGATTAGGGCCGATTGGCAATCGACCTTTACTCGCTTATTCTATAGCCGCGACAATTCTGGGAGGGCAGGCAATCAGTCTCGGTCTATTGGCGGAATTAATCGTTGCCTATACTGGACGTCATCAAGATTCCTATAGCATCGCGGAGAGAACAGAGAGTACCGCACAAAATGAGCAAGAAATAATCGTCTAAAACTTTCTGGTTAGGTTCCTGTCTTTTCAGAAGAAGTAATTAACTTCTGATTCCGCGCCCCTTCTCTTGAATCTGTAGTTTTGTCTGAAAGCGAAACGTGAGATGAAAATTACTTTCCTCGGAGCCGCCGGTGAAGTGACGGGCAGCCAGCATTTAATCGAGACAGATTCACGGCAAATATTGTTGGATTGTGGCTTGTTTCAGGGACACCGCGAAGAATCTTATATCAAGAACAGTCGGTTTGCTTATCCACCGGAATCTCTGGATGCGGTCTTTCTATCGCATGGTCACATGGATCATTGTGGAAACCTACCACGGCTTTACAGCAAGGGATTTCGTGGTCCAGTCTTTTGTACTTCGTCAACAGCTGACATCGCTGAAATCATGCTCAAGGATAGTGCTCGTATTCAGGAAGAAGACGCTCGCTACTTAGCCAGGAAATTAACAGAGAAACATCCGCCGATTGAGCCACTCTATTCAGAAGACGATGTGAATGGAGTGGTCAAACATTTTGAACGCTTGGATTATCATGAGTGGCACGAATTAGGAGATGACCTGAAAGTTCGTTTTCTTGATGCAGGACACATTCTGGGTTCAGCGATCATTGAAATGAAAATCAAAGATCAACGGGAATGGCGGCACATCGTATTTACAGGAGACCTGGGTCGGCGGGATTTACCATTACTTAGAGACCCGGAACCAATTGAAGGTTGTGAGGTTTTAATTTCTGAAAGCACATATGGTAATCGGGTACATGAAAAAGCGTCCGACATGAAAGAAGAGCTTTTCCAGATTTTGGATGAAGCCTACCGCGTCGAAGGGCGTGTGATTATCCCCGCCTTCAGTTTAGGGCGAACCCAGCAAATTATTTATTATTTGAATGATTTGTATAACGAAAAGCGTCTACCATACATTCCGATCTTTGTTGATAGCCCGCTTTCAACTCGATTGGTTTCCGTATTCCGGCATCATATTCATGATATGGACGATGAAGTCAAAAATGTTATCGAATCCGATAAAGATCCCTTCGGATTTTCATTACTCAATTATGTTTCCTCACGAGAAGAAAGTATCGCCCTTAACAAAAGAAAAGGAGCTTTTGTGGTCATCGCCGGGAGCGGAATGTGCGAGAATGGTCGCGTGCGGCATCATCTTAAAAATGGAATCGAACAATTGGAAACGACGATCGTACTCATGGGCTATCAGGCTGCTCACACTTTAGGACGGCGGTTGATAAATCGCGATCCGAAGGTAAAAATATTTGACCGGTACTACGAGGTAAAGGCCAAAGTTGTTCAACTGAGCGGGTTATCAGGACATGCAGATGTTGAAGACTTTAAGTGGTGGTATGAAGAGTCGGCAAAACAGGGAAACATTGGCCAGGTTTTTCTGGTACATGGCGAGCCGAACTCTTCGAAGGCATTATCAGAATTAATTCGTGATCAGTGTGATCTGGAACCGGTGATCCCACACTATCAACAGTCTTTTGAAATTTAAGTTTGCAATGACAAGAGTAATCAAACATCCCGACAAAAGTCTACCTGCCTTGGGACTTAGACAGCCGTGGGCAGAGCTGATTCTACGAGGTATTAAAACGATTGAGCTGCGTTCCAGTCAGACTCATATCCGTGGTCCGATTTATATTTATGCTTCGAAAACAATCGCAAAAACACCTCACGCGAAAGCTGCCGCTGAACAAGCAGGAATTAATGTCGATAAACTTCCTACTGGAGTTTTGATCGGAACCGTCGAAATCATCAACTCATTTCCTGCCAGTGCAAAACATAGTGCTGCATCAGGAATACCAGCGACACTTTTGAAGGGGAAATATGGCTGGGAACTGGCAAATCCTCGGCGTATGAGAACTTTATTAGTTCCCGATTATTTACCTTATGGTGTCTGGTTTTATCCTTTTTTGCGGAAATACACTGATACTCGGAAGTAGTAGAGATCGTTTTAGATAAGCGGATTCAACCTCTGGTTGCACTCATCATTTCAGTGGCATAATTGCCTATTGACGAAATCACTTCCTCACGGGTTTGATTGGAATCAGAAAAGGCTGCAAACTGTTTCACAATTGCAGAGCCAATAATGAATCCATCGGCCTTACCACGTAACGTATCGACATGTTCTGGTTTGCTAATTCCAAAACCAACAGCCAGGGGAAGATCTGTCAATTGACGAAGTGATTCCAGGTGTACGGTTAACTCCGCAGGCAATTCATCGCGCACTCCCGTCGTTCCTGCGACTGAGATACAATAGATGAATCCACTGGCAGATTGAACGATACGTTTCGTACGATCTTCCGGGGTCAATGGGGAAACGAGTTGTACCAGATCTAAGTTCGCCAATTGTGTTTTTTGTGAAAACTCTAATGCTTCATCACCAGGCAAATCGGGGACAATCAGCCCAGAGAATCCAGCGGCACTTGCTTCGTTTAAAAATTTCTCAGCACCATAGCGAAAGATGATTGCGTAGGAGACCATGCCAACCAGAGGTGGTAGTGTTGTGGTCTGATCTGAGGATAGCGACTTTAATACATCAAATAGTTCATGTACTTGGAAATGATTATTCAAGGCGCGTGTATAGGACTCCTGAATCACGGGGCCGTCGGCGATAGGATCACTATAAGGAAAACCGATTTCAATGAGATCAACGCCGCAGTTTGCTAATTCTTTTAAAACGGCAACTGTTGTATCAAGATCAGGATCACCGGCAGTAATAAATGGCATAAACGCCATCCGGCCTTCTGAGCTCACCTGCGAAAATTTTTCAGCAATAGGTCTAGTCACGGTTCGTTTTTGTACTTTTTTATCTGAAGAGAGGAGACGATTAAGCGAACAGTCTTTTTAGTCTAACTAAATTTCTTGTCCTAGCAAGCGGGCCACTTCATTCACATCTTTATCTCCGCGGCCGGATAAACAGACGACAATCGTTTCATTGGAATGAGCTTCCCGCGCCACTTTCATCGCGTGGGCAATCGCATGGGAAGATTCAATGGCGGGAATGATTCCTTCCTGTTTCGCCATCGTTTGAAATCCTTCAAGTGCTTCGTTGTCAGTGATCGCAGTATAGTTTACTCGGCCAGAGTCTTTCCAGTAGCTATGTTCGGGACCGACTCCCGGATAATCGAGACCAGCAGAAATCGAGTGTACGTCCTGTGTTTGTCCGTCACTATCTTGTAGAACGTATCCAAAGCTACCATGCAGCACTCCCTTGGCGCCATAGCTCAATGTGCTGGCGTGTTCTCCTGGTTCAGGTCCACGACCGCCTGCTTCGACTCCGATTAATTTTACGGACTCATCGTCGATAAACGGATAAAACATTCCAGCGGAATTCGAGCCACCACCAACACAGGCAATGACCTGATCTGGAAGTTTCCCAGTTTGTTCCAAGCACTGAGCACGGGTTTCTTTTCCAATGACAGATTGAAAGTCACGTACCATCATTGGGAAGGGATGCGGCCCAATGACCGAGCCGATGATGTAGTGAGTTGATTCCACGCTTGACATCCAGTCGCGCATGGCATCGTTGACGGCATCACGCAATGTTTTGGAACCACTGGTGACAGCTCGTACTTCCGCACCCATCATCTTCATATTGAAGACATTCAGCTTTTGGCGACGTATGTCTTCTTCACCCATATACACAATACATTCAAGTCCAAACCGTGCACATGCAACGGCACTCGCGACTCCGTGTTGGCCTGCTCCTGTTTCGGCAATGACCCGCTTTTTGCCCATTCGCACTGTGAGTAACGCCTGGCCGATCGTATTGTTAATTTTGTGTGCGCCAGTGTGGTTCAGGTCCTCACGTTTAAAGTATATTTTGCCACCTCCACAATGTTTTGTGAGGCGTTCCGCAAAATAAAGAGGGTTGGGCCGGCCAACATAATGCTTTAACAGATCATTCAATTCGGACTGGAAGGACTCATCTTGTTTTGCTTTTTCATATTCCTGAGTCAGTTCTTCGAGAGCGTGCATCAAAGTTTCAGGAACAAATCGTCGTCCAAACTCTCCAAAACGTCCTGAAGCGTCTGGGACATCAGATAAAATCGTGGTCATAATTCACTCAGATATAGTAAACGTAATTCAAAAAGATTCGCTTTGACCATTATTGAATTCCCAATGCCACTGGTCAATGCCCGGCAATTGGACGCTTGAGAATCAGGTAAGGTTCGGTATGGGGTTCTATGGTTTGATAGAAATAAACCGTTGCCATATGTACTTTAGTATCTTGGCTTTGAGTTGTTTTAGGCATAAAAAACAAGATGTCTAGCTAGAATTATGTAGGATTTCACTAAAAACTTGATAAAATGCGTGATGCGAATAGTGAAGCGAATTGTTTCACTAAAGAGACTTAAAGGGGAGTCTATAATGAGTACGACAGACAAAAAACTGGCAGAAGCCATCAATTGTGAATCCATTCACATTGATGAACTTGAGCGGTATTGCCTCTTGGAAAGCAAACCACGCGGGTATCAGAATCTGGATGATAGTGACATCATTATTCCCAACTTTGGTTCTGCACTCCGCTCTGCGCGTCGTGAATTGAATGATTTTGAGTCTCCCGTAAGCTGATTCTACGTTCGAAAGACAGGAATTTATGGAGCAACGGGAAAGATCTGAGCTGTGATGAAGTAGCGCTCGCCTTCTCTTTCTATTATGAGTTCTGGTGCCCAGTTCAAAAGTTCTTCTAGCTCTTCATTGTCAAGTGTATCAAGTTTACGATAACTGAAACGGTTTGGTAAAGCAGGCAGCAAGACTTTTTCCTTCACCATTTTTTTGAATCTACCCGGTGAAACATAGTGGGTATAGCCGTACGAGCTTGGTTTCCGGTAGCGAAGTATTTCTGCCCAGTTAACGTAAATATAAGCGATACGCTCTGCTTTTAACTTTTCTTTGATTTTGTTGGCTGATTTCATTGAGAGTAATTTATCTGGAACACCCGGTTCTGGTTCTGCCGTCCATTGCTTGAAAACTTCGTGGTCAAATACCGTGCTATAGATCACGGGAAACTCGGCATTAAACAGTTCTGCATCGCCGACAGAGAGTACCACTTGATTCGGGCCAAGCTGCATCTGGTTCAGTTGCATGATTTCGGGACCAGTTAAATTTGCAGTAAACTTCCGAGCATAGTTCAAGTCGTCTAAGTAGGCGTTATTTCCACCAAGTCCACTTGTTACGACACACAGGTTAAACAGACCTGCAGCTAAAATCGCGATGAAAGCTCCTGTTTTCCAGGTTCGTTTTGAACTCCAGGTCGCTCCGATACCTGCTAGTACAGAAGCCACGGGAATCATGGGAACCCAGAAGCGGTCAATGCGATGTGTGAATACCCACCAGGAAAGGAACAGGAATCCCACATAAATCCATAGCCAATAAATTAACCGGCGATGTTGTTGCTTCAAAAATGCGAGTGGTGCCAGACTAAACAGTAGTGGGCTCAGCCAATCACTTTTCATGGTGACATCAATCAAGTTTTTTCCTAAATTAACTGGATTATGTGATTTGGGGCTATGGCCACCTTTCCATTTCGTGTTGAGATGATCATTCAAGTCAATACCACCAAATACAGAATAGAGCAACGGGTATACTGGATTGCCTGTCTCCCATAAATTTTTTAATAGCCAGGGGCCGATAGTGAGTAGTGTGCCCAGAGAAAAAATTCCGGCGAGCTTGAGCGTGACAGACATTCGTTGTTGTTTATCATGTTTCAATAAAGCCCAGCTAAAACCTAATAGTGCTAAGCCAATGGGAATGACGACTGATAGCACTCCCGGATATTTACATGCCATGGCAGAACCAGATAATAAGCCAGTCAGACAGGTATAACCGTACAAGTAGCAAAGCTTCTTGTTTGGCGCAACTTCTTGATTTGAATCGAGTGTGGGGGGACGATCAGCTATGCAAATACTAAAAGATTTTAATATTTGTATGGTCAGCATAAGAGCCAATAAACTGGACATCAAATAAAAGGAGAGTGCTCCTTCGGTTAAAGCAATTATGGAAATACGATAGGTCCAAGGAGTGGTAAGATAAATCGTAGCCGCAAGCCATCCTGTCTCTGAACCAAACCAGCGGCGGGCAGCAGCAAAAATCCCAAGTGCCGTGAATAGGGAAAAGCTCATCAGAACCAGCTTGCCCGCTTGTGCACCAAAGTACCAGTCTGCTTTGAGCGACATTGCCAGCAGTGTGAGCATCTCAGTCAAAAAGGGAAAACTGGTATAAACATTATGCGGCAGGAAGCTAATACAACCTTGCTGATAGAATTCTTTGGGACCACCAAAATGATATTCCAGCACATCAAAATCAGTGGAAGGTAACATAGAACCTAAAAACATGCTGAGTACAAAAGGGAAAATCAATAGACAGCAGGCCCCACGAAATATCGTCTCTTGAGAGACTGTATCTGATGGGGACTGTTTTAAAGGTGGGGTAGGACTAATGTTCCTTTTGGATTCAGTATATGCTGAGATTCCCCCCAGTAATGCACTCAAGCCAAGTACCAGATAACAGAGTGTCTGGGAAAGAATTCCTAGTAAACCTCCTCCTAAAGTGAGCAACGAAACACCGGAGATACCGACTCCATATGCGAATACGGTTCGTTCTATTGTGAAAGGAGCCAATGGAATTCGAATCAACCTGGTTACGATTTGTCCTAAACCCCATGCGCCTGTGAGGATCACAAGTGCAATACCAATTAGAGGAAATCGTTGTGGAAAATAACTCCAACCTGCAGGGTGTGGATTTTCTTCAGGCAGAGGATCGACCAGATCCAGAAGAAGATAAGGGATATTAGTCACAATATCCCAGCGACTGATGGAAGGATTATTGGGCAACGTAAAGCTGATAAAGGTAATAAAAAACAGTAGTAACCAGATCAGGGCACCACGCACGAAGATCGGGTTATCTTCTATAGATGTTATATGCTGCGGACGAGCCGGGTCTTTCATAAGGAATGGTCTAATAATATGTGAAGAGATGGGCTATATTTACAATAAGGCATTTTAAGTCCGTCGTTTCCAATCAAACCCCAGGTCTAGTGAGACAGCAGAATGAGTAATCGCCCCAATACTAATTCGTTCGACTCCTGTATCGGCAATACTGCGGATACTTTCCAATGTGATCCCTCCCGAGGCTTCAAGGAGTGTGCTCGGTGATTGTTGATTTCGTATCTGAATAGCCTGTCTTAGAAGTTCAGGAGGCATGTTGTCCAGCAAAACGATTTCAGGAGTTGCCTGTAAGGCATCGGCTAATTGATCAAGTCTGTCGACTTCGACTTCAATATTTTTTCCGTCTGGAGCTGATTCACGAGCGTGTCTGATTGCGGCTGCGATGGATGGTTCTGAATAACGACTGGCCCAGGCAGCCAGGTGATTATCTTTGATTAAGACACCATCGTAGAGCCCCATACGATGATTTGTGCCGCCACCGGCAGTCACAGCATATTTTTCGAGAACCCGCCAGCCAGGCAGCGTTTTGCGCGTATCCAGGATCGTAGCATTGGTTCCTTGAATTGCCTCAACGTATTTTGCGGTCAGTGAGGCGATACCACTCAAATGTGTCATGAAATTGAGAATTGTTCGTTCGCCAATCAGAATCGAATTCAACGGTCCGGAATAAGTGGCGATGATCGAACCTGGTTGTAATGTATCACCATCAGACAGGTGATGGGAACAATGTACGGGAGAGTCCAACTCAGAAAAAACAAGCGAAGCGATCGGAGCGCCCGCCAGAATTCCCGCTTGTCTGGCGACAATTTGTATCTCAGCCTGATCAGATTCATTGATCAATGCCTGGCAAGTCAGATCACCGATTTGATTTAAATCTTCCTCTAAACTCAATTTGATCAGAGCTTTTGCTGCGGTTTCCTGGGGCTGGGTAAATTGAATGGTCACTCTGAATTCTTTTCGATTTTGCTGTGGTGAATTTTAACTGTCAATGAAATGGTTCGGTTAAGCCTCAAGCATATTGTTGAATTAAGACGAATACTATAAAACTTGATGCGTATAATTATACTCTCTGTCGTATTATAGCAGTCTGTTGAACTACATGAAATCGGGAGAAGACAATGATTGTTGGGGTACCACGTGAAATCAAGCAGGATGAGTATCGGGTTGCCTTGATTCCGGTCGGAGCAGAAGAGTTAACGAATGCCGGTCATACTGTTCTCATCGAACGTGGAGCTGGTTTAGGAAGTGGAATTCCTGATGAGCTCTACGCAGAGAATGGAGCAGAAATTGTAGCATCTGCGGAAGAGGTGTTTGCACGCTCTGATATGGTGATCAAGGTTAAAGAACCCCAGCCCGTTGAATGGGCATTGTTGAAGCCTGGGCAAATGTTATTTACCTATTTCCACTTTGCTGCAGATGAAGACTTAACACGCGGCGTTCTGGAAACGGGAGCAACAGCCATCGCCTACGAAACACTGGAAGGTCGTGGCGGGCAATTACCGTTATTAACTCCGATGAGCGAAGTCGCAGGCAGAATGAGTATACAGGAAGGTGCCAAATATCTCGAACGGCCTCAATTGGGGCGTGGGATTTTATTGGGAGGCGTTCCTGGTGTATCACCCGCGCATATTGTGATTCTCGGTGGTGGCGTGGTGGGAAAAAACGCGGCACAAATTGCAGCCGGTTTTCAAGCGGATGTTGTGATTCTAGATATCAATGTGGATCGTCTTAGATATCTCGAAGATATTATGCCTGCAAATGTCAACACTTTATACAGTGATCAACATAATATCCGATCTGAATTGGCATTGGCTGATTTGGTGATTGGCGCCGTTTTGATTCCCGGAGCGCGGGCTCCCTTGTTAGTACCCGAGTCTGCTCTGAAAATGATGAAACCAGGAGCCGTATTGATAGATGTCGCCGTTGACCAGGGGGGATGTGTCGAAACATCACGCCCTACGACGCACTCAGATCCCACGTTTGTGGTTGATGGTGTTGTACATTACTGCGTTGCCAATATGCCGGGAGCCGTGGGGCGTACCAGCACTTATGCATTGTGTAATGTGACATTGCCTTATGCTTTGAAGCTGGCGAATTTGGGATTAGAAGCAGCATGTGCCCAGGATCACGGGTTATATACTGCCGTGAATATTCATCGAGGCCAGGTTACTAATGGTCCAGTCGCAGAAACGTTCGGTTTTGAATTTAGCGAACTTCTTGCTTCATAAAAAAGAGGTGAGAATTAAGTTCTCACCTCTTTGAATCGCAGATTAGCCGCCCGAGTAGGCGTTAGTCCTTTTTAAACCAATGGTCCAGCCCAGTCAGTAAAGAGGCTGTCAACTTCTTCATCAATGATTTCAATTTCGGACACACCATCAAGTTCGAAATCATGGGCAAAGTCAAATCGAGAGAGTGCGTCTTCTGTTTTGATTTTCCCAGATTCTTCAGACAGGAATGGATCTGTTTCATAAGAAACTTCAATCAGAGATCCCGCCAGTTGTTCCAGAGTGTCTGACTTTTCAAAGGGCATCACAGAGTTACTGAACATCAACGCTGAGGCAACATCCCAATCAGACTGTTGTACCAAATTATCAGAGGCATTAGACCGTGTAGTTATTGTATCTGAAGATTGAACCTTCACAGGAACAATTTTTGTTGAAGAAAATGCCTCTTCTGTAGATTGAATTTTATTTTCAACCTGTGGAAGAGGAACATTAGCCAGCAGAGGAGCAGAGAGAGGAGTGATCACTGCTCCCTCAGCATTATCATAGGCAGCTTGCAAAATCTGAATATCTAAAGTCGAGATCATTTTTCGTGTAGAGGGATCAAGCGTGGCTCCCATAACATCATCTGGGTAGAAGGTGTTGTCTATATGCAAACCATCATCAGTCAGAGGAGCAACAAAATCCCAACTTACAAACTGGACTTGCCCAGAACCATCCGTGACTAAATGATCTGAAAAGGCAGAGTAACCTGTCGTAAATCCGGCAGCATGGCCGATTTCGTGTAAGAGCACTGTATAAAGGTCGTAGTGCCCTTCTGCTGCCGAACCAGCGATGGCTTGACCATTACTGTCAAAGGCAAGACCTTCAACTGATGAATACCAGCCTAAACCCGCAGCATCATCATCAATGTAGACGCGACCTTTAACAGGAACGCCATTTTCGTCGAGTTCCAAAATATGACCTTCACCAAGCTGCTGGCCACCGAGATCGGTGACGACGACCTGTACTGATAAATCTTCATTACCAGTGGCTGTTTTCCATTCGTCAACAGCAGCGTCGATCAAGTCATTTAAGGAGTCTTCACCATCGGTTGATAGTTGTGGACCATACCATTCTTGGGGGAAGTTGGGAGGGAAACTGACTTGTTGGCCACTGGTTTTGGAAAGATTATAGTTCGTAGCAAGATAAGTGAGATCTTTAAAATTGATCGTACCACTCTTATCAAAGTCCAAAGACCAGGCAAGTCCAGAAGTCGCATTGACTACTGACGTTCCATAGTAGGATGCAAATGTCATGAGGTCTTTGAAGTTGATAGCTCCATTATCATCAAGGTCAAAAGGAACAGCCCATAGGTCAGTTGCAGGTGACTCGGTAACTGAAGCAGTGACGCCACCCAGGCCTGAAATGTCAAGTTGAGCATTTGTTACACGAATTCCCAGGCTATGAGGTCCTAAGAAACCGGTTGCTTTATCAATTGAGACTCCATCATGGCTTAATGATTCAAACTTGATACGCGCCAGTAAGACCTGATCCGTAGAACCAAGATTACCAAGGTTATTTTGACCAGTGATCCCCGAAACGATTCCTGTCTGATCATCGATTGTAGAAGATGTTGAATTACCGAAAGCAGCACCATACTCGACTGTAGTCGCAGTAAAGTAATCGGTATTGTATTCCAGGTCGAAACTACCACCACTAATACCTGATCCCTCACTCGTATTTCCCCAGACTTCGATCCAGAAGCTGTCCCATTCATCAATCCACTGTTCACTTTCAGGAACGGCGCTTGTTTCCCCATTGGCATCGGTCGAACTAGGAGTTGTGACGAGAGAAGTACCGATAGTCGTATTTGCTGACGCAGTACCGGTCAGTGGAGGGCCAGAAGGATCAAGAATAGTCCCTGTAGCAGTAACAGAGGGGAAGAATTCTAGAATTTGTAATCCACTAAATGTATCAGCAACAAATGCGAGCGTCCCTGAAACATGCAAACTACGAGCACTTCCCGGAGTATCTTGTGTATTAACAAACGTTGGTGTTGTGGGATTAGTGATGTCGATTATCTGTAAACCTTCAGCGCCGTCCGTAACATATGCGAAGTTACCCACAACGCGGACACCCGTAGCGATGCCGGTTGTATCGAAGCTACCGACGACGGAAGCCGTCGCAGGAGTGCTAATATCAATAATCTGAAGCCCACCTTCTCGATTTGCGACATAAGCAAAGTTGCCGATCACATCCAAACCAATGGCAGCTCCACCTGGTGTCGCTACATTATGGATTTGAGTAGGTGCCGTCGGAATGGAAACATCGACGATTTGAAGACCATTATTTCCATCTGTAACGTAAGCAATGTTTCCAATCACTTGCACCCCACCGGCTAATCCACCAGGAGTGGCTACTCCAAAACTTCCTAATAAAGCAGGAGTAGATGGAGTCGTGACGTCGATGATTTGGAGACCACCACCATTACCACTATCGTCGGCAACGTAAGCTATATTACCAATCACTTGTACGCCTCGTGCACGCGCGGGTGTGGCAATACTACCAACGAAAGTTGGGGTAGTAGGATCTGAGATATCCAGGATTTGTAAGCCTGCTTCGCCTACGGCCAGAAATGCCAAATTTCCAACAACATCAATTCCCTGAGCAATTCCTTGCTGATTAAAGTCGAATGATCCCACATGGAATGGATTAGAGGGATCAGAAATGTTAAAGATTTGTAAACCACCATCACGGTCAGCAATGTAAGCGAAGTCACCAGCAACATCGACAGCAACAGCGGCATCGGTCGTTGCAGAACTGCTACGAATAGCAATGCTTGTAAGGAAGACCGCTCTATTATTTGAATTCAAATTATCCAGTACAACTTCAAATGTTTCTGGGATTTCTGTTTCAATATCCTGGTTTACAGTAACGTTAACAAATTGAGCTGTTTCTCCGGCGTTGAAAGTTAAGGTTTGACCGATGATTTCCAGAAAATCATCTGGTGAAATAGCAGTCCCGTCAACGGTAGAAGCGTCAACAGTAATCGCCACATCTACGGGATTAGAAAGCTCAACCAGGAACTGGAATGGACTGTTATCTTCGGTATCAATGACTGGTGTAATTGACAGTGTCGCAGAATCATCATTTTGAATCGTAGCCTGTCCTCCTCCATTTACAATGGTTACCTCGCGGCCACCATTTTGTAGGCTGGCGAGTTCTAGTATTGCGGAGAAAATTTCGTCTGCTTCTACAAGATTTTCATCAGCTACATCTACAGTAAAGGTTTGGGTTAATTGATCACCACTAACAAACGTGATCACCCTGTCACCAGAGTCCAGAGCAGTGTAGTCACCATCGGCTGCAATTGCAGTATCGTCCTGAGTTATTGCTCCTACAGAAATATCAGTATCAACTTCATTAGAAAGTGTCACAGTAAATGTAAAGGGACCATTTGACTCCAGGTCAGAAATATTATTGATCGTCAACGTTGCCGAGTCATCATTTTCTATCGTTCCTATTCCAGGGTTACCTAATGTGACATTACGACCGGTACTAACGAGATTGTCCATGACAATGTTGAAGATTTCATCGAGTTCAACTTTGCTATCATCATTGATATCTACTGTAAATGATTGGGTAAGTGATCCACCAGTTGTGAAGTTAAGAAGCTGGTTGATGATTGGCGTAAAGTCATTATCAGCAGTAGTCGCTGTCCCATCTTGTGTCGAAATATCAAAGCTAATATCGCTGTCAACGGGATTAGAAAGAGTCGCTGTGAAAGTGAAGGGGCCATTTGCTTCTTCGCCAGACACACTATTGATATTGATTTGTGCTGAGTCATCGTTGCGAATGACACCTGTGCCGTTTGCGCCGAGAATTACATCTCGACCCTGGTTTACCAGGTTGCCCAGGATGGCATTAAATGTTTCGTCTAACTCGACAATATTGTCAACAGTGACTTGTACTTCAAATGCTTGGAGTAATGGTCCACCTGAGGTGAATGTTATGGTTTGATCACCCAAGACGATAGGGGTGTAATCATTATTGGCAGTTGTGGCTGTTCCATCTTGTGTCGCAACATCGACATCAATATCGACATCAACAGGGTTCGACATGGAAACCGTAAAAGTAAAGACTCCCGCACCAGCGCCTGCATCTGTATCTTCAAATTGAGAAACATTACCAATACTCAGGACCGCTTGATCGTCATTAAGAATCGTTCCAGTACCTTCCGCTCCTGCAATACTCACATCACGACCACCTGCATTTAAATTATTAAGAATCGTCGTGAAAATTTCATCGAGTTCCACTTTATTGTCATTTGTGATATCGACGGTAAAGACTTGTGATTGTGAGCCACCACTGACAAAAGTCAATGTTTGATCGCCGACATTGACCTCAGTGTAATCATTGTCTGAAACGAGAGCTGTTCCATCAACTGTTTCGACATCGACAGTCACATCAACGTCGACGGCGTTCGACATCGTTACTACGAATACAAAGGGGCCGTTTGTTTCATTTGCGGTGACATCGCTAATAGTGAACGTTGCTGAGTCATCATTCTCGATTGTACCTGTGCCGGTATCACCACCGAGAGTGTCAATAACAACGTTGAATCCATTGGCGTTCAGATTATTGAGAATCGCAGAAATAGTCTCGTCGAGTTCAACAGTGTCATCGTCGTTGACAGTCACTGTAAAGTTCTGTGTTAATGAACCACCCTGAAGGAACGTAATAGTCTGATTGCTTGATACGTAATCATTGTCGCCAGTAGTAGCGGTACCGTCTTGCGTCGAAGCAAGGACACTGATATCGCTCGCAACTTCATTAGAAAGTGTTATGGTAAAGACCAGTTGCCCCGTCGATTCTAATGCCGATACATCATCTATTGAAAGAACAGCTTGATCGTCATTTACGATCGTTCCGGTTGCGTGTTCATTATTTGATCCCAGTGGGCCGAGGATGACGTCGTGGCCGTTGATATTATTGACGATAAGATTGCCCAGGAATACGTTGAAAAACTCATCTAGTTCGACTTTGATGTCATCGTTAACATCAATCGTAAATGTCTGAGTTAATGGGCCATTGACTGCAAAAATGAGCGATGGCTGGTCTCCCAGGTTCACCTGGTTAAAGTCATTATCAGCAGCCGTTGCTGTGCCATCTGCAGTTGCAAAATCTACACTAACATCTCTATCAACAGCGTTCGACATCGTGACTGTAAATGTAAACGGGCCGTTTGCTTCGTCGTCAATGACGTTGCTCACAGTGAGAACAGCCTGGTCATTGTCAATAATTGTGACTTGCGCTGTGTTCTGAGTACCAACGAGTGCGTTATCAACGGGAATAATTGTGAGGTCGATCGTTTCATCAGCTTCAACGAGGTTATCATCGATGATGGGGATTTGCACAACAGCCGTTGTTTCATTTGCAGCAAACGTAATCGTGAATGGAGTGTTATCATAGTCATCTGGAGAAGTTGCTGTGTTATCAGCTAGCGTGACTTGAACAGTTGAAGGAGCTACTGTTGCATTCCTGGTCAAGGTAACATTCAGACTAGTGCCATCTTCACTAACTGAATAAGTGGCAGAACTGAACTCAACCGTTGGTGGATCATTGACTGTGATGTCAATGACATCAACGTCTGTTTGCGGGCCAGCTCCATCGCCGGTTGGAATTGAACCATCAAAGTTAGCTAAGTCACTTGTGGTCAAGGTAATCGTCGCTGGGTTTAATACATTGAGAGAGGAGTAATAGCCTGCATCTGGAGTCCAGATTGTTCCCTCAAGAGCGGCGTTTACATCATCCAGCAGACCTGTGAAAGTAATAGTAGTTTCATTGCCCAGGCCTGTCGTTCCTCCTAAAAATGTCAGGTTGTTTGTCGAACCGAGTGTTAGTGTTCCGTTGACTGTTGACAAGGTTACTTCGACTTCGCCAGTTCCCAGGAACGCATCAATATCTGTAACAGAGAGACGATTGCCATTAGCGAGTGAAAAGACGATCGGGACTTCGGAATCGGTCGTCGTACTCACATTGGGAGCATCGGGCATGGGAGTGCCATTAAAGTTATGGACTGGTGGATCATTCGTACCATCGGTAACAACGATTGTAAATGCTGTCGTCAGATCTAGTCGGTTCGGTTGAAGAGCGTTGCCGGCTAGGTCTTTAATACCAAGGATATTCATCGATGGATCATTGACATCGATGAAGTCGGTATTGCGGACATCGATGGTATAAAGTGTGTCGAGGCTGAAAACTCCGGTAATCGAAGTGAAGATCGCTTCGTTCGTATTGGAATTGTAGCTGAAGAGATAATCAGTGCCTTCTACTAGCGTACTGAGTGTGGTACTGGTTTGAGCGGTGAGGGTAAATTGCGATGAATTTACCAGCGAATCATCGACGCCGATGCCGGTGTCACGTAATTCAACAATCATGGTCGTGAATAATTCAGGATTGGAAATATAGATCTCGGTGGCATTCGGGTTTAGATCAACTCCGTTGGCATCGTTATCTTCAGGCAAAGTAATTCTGGCTGTGGGGCCAACAAAGTCCGCCCGCTCAATGGCACCACGATCTTTGAAGATATTTGATCCTAGTCCGGGAGGCGGAGTTTGAGTCGGATCATCAACACGCAGCTGCCCGAAGGCATCGTGGTCAGGAGCAAAGATGTCTGAATTGGGCATTCCCAAAGGATCTTTTACATCAACAAAATCGGGACGATCAGCAAGGCTGTTTAAGGAACTATCGATTGCTTCGCTGTTATCTGCGAGATAAAAGTTTCCTTGCTCTGGGTTCACAAACAGCGGATCTTCAGGGGCAAGATCAATCGGATTTGTACCGAGTGTCCCGAAACTATTATTACCCTTGAAAACGGTGGCGCCAACCACATTTGGGATGCCTGCAGGTGTCTGTAGATCGATCGCAGTTCCAGTGTTGGCAATCACATTATTCAAAATGGTTGTGGTTGCATAATTCTCAACCAGAATACCCTGTCCCGCAGGAACGATCGCATTCGCGGTTACTGCTTCTGCAGAAACAAAGGCACTTGCGTCTAAGATTGTGAAGAGGCCAGTTTCTATCATTTCGCCGACAGGCACAGGGTCAAGTAATTCAACATTTGGTGCCTGGAGAGGAAACGAATCGGCGGCGTTCAGATTGACAACATAACCCAGGTCTGCCAGACTCCCAATCGTAATGGTACTGATTGGATTAGCCACACCTGAATTTAAGAAGCCGGTCATCAATTCATTGTTCAGATCCGATTCCCGCCAGTGAGAACCAAATGTACCAGGTCCACCTGTATTGGCAACAGGGACATCAACCACATTACGGCCCAGTAATGCGTTATATTGAGCAATTGCTTCCGCCCCGATGAATCTTGGGTCTGCTGTGCCAAGGTCAATGACTAACCCCAGGCTTTCCCAGATTGTACCAATACCAATTACATGACCCATTTCATGCAGAATCACATCAATCAGTTGGCCGCTGGCTTCCAGTGCTGCTAAATCGGCGCTATCAAACTGCATAATACCTGATGCAGGGATAAATGATCCTGTTCGAACCGTTCTTGGACCGGCTTGTCCGAGAATGCCACCAACACCATCAATAAAGGGTGCAGACGCTTCAATCACGAGGTCGTCGACAAGACCAAAGCCAGTCACGATCACATCGGGAACATCACCAAGGATGATTTCACTCCAGCGGTCAGCCGCCAGCTGGAAAATCGCCTGTTGACTGGGGGTTAAACTTGAGTCCGTAAAGACCACATCAATCGAGTATTCAGACAACGGCGCTGGCCCTGAGTCTGTAATTGCACCACCTGAGAGGGTGTTGTTCACGATCTTGGTATAAGAAACAGCGGCGGGATTATCAGCAGGGTTACTATTTTCATCCCCACTAACACGAATGCCACCATCTCCCGACGTATAATCGACAAGTACATTATTCTGCACAGTCACGCCGGGAGCGAAGCCAAAGTCACTGTCAAACACGCCATTATTGTCAAAGAAGTTATTTAATTCGGGACCATTGATGACACCACCTGCTTGCGAACGAAGACTGAATCCTGTCTGACCCGCACCCACCATTTCACGTTGGCCCGCGTCAATATTGATTCCAAATTCAGACGCACTTCTGATGGTATTCGATTCGATCAGGATATGCCCCTGCTGTCGTTCCAGGTTACGGTCACCCCGCTGACCATTTAGTGTGTCACCAGCTTCAATGATCTCCGGCACCAAGCGATCGTTCGTGTCAAATTGACTGCCGATGACCAAATCGGATCGTAATCCACTATTAGGCGATGCATATTCCGTACCTGCTCTGATTTCTAATTGATAGGCACCTTGCAGTAATTGTGAGGGTGCTCCGAAGGCTGGGTCTTGATCTAAATCAAAGAAGTCAGTTTGTCCGGCCTGCGCGCCAGTGACCATTTCACCTCGCTCTGCAAATCCGATGATGATGTCATCGAGATAAAATCCTTCGAAGTTATTATTCTGTGCCTGTTGGTTACTGGTGATATTACCTGTGTGATCACCGGGCATTTCTAATACATTACCATTTGGTGTGTTATCGGATGATAAATGCGAACTGATAGTACCCGACGTACTAAAATCAAATCTTAGCCGGAGATCAGACCGGCCAACAAATTCTCCAAGATCCACGCGCGCCTGACGCCAAACTCCAGTGTTGTCAAAGAGCTCCTGAACTCGCTGGTTGTCGTTTCCGACTCCTTCTCGCTCAGAAGCCGTGATATAAGTGGATAATTCTCCTGAATTAGGGGAAGTCGTGGGGGCGGGAGTGGAGTTATTGGTTGCTAATTGAATCCAGTCTCCACTCGGGCCAGAGGTACTGTCAAATATAAATACACGAACGGCATCTCGCATACCTCCAGTTATTGAGTCTGCGCTCTGAGTTTCCAGGAAGTAATTGAAGTAGAGAGTTGGCAGGTCTGTGGCTTTGTAACCATCCAAACTGAACTCGCCTGAGACGAGTGAGCCGTGCGCGCCGCCAGCAATATTATAGTTATCACCAATATTCGGATTCGTGGCTAGATCTCTTTGGAAGTTAGAAGATAACACGCCGTATTGCGCATCTTCTACATAACCGATGTATGAATTTGTATCAGAGTTATTATCTCGCCAGTCTTCAAAGCCAAAATAGAAACTGGCTCCCCCTTGCGATTCGTTATGCTGCAAACCATTCGGTAAAGCATTTATTGGATTATCAAATTCATCTAGTCTGCGTTGTGAATTTCCAGTGACATCAGTTCTGGTATCATCAAAAGTGTTATTAATACCATGACCGGAATCGTTGTTTCGTTGGAACGTGGGATGCCAGAGGTTAAAGTCCAAGGGAGAGAAGGCCAGTCCCGTGACTGATCCTACACCTACATTTATATGGTTTGCACCACCCTTAAAGATCTCTACGTTATTTGGCCCCCCAGGTAAGCCAGTGTCAGTAACATGTGTCAGAATTGTTCCTGTGGCAGGGTCAATGGCGAAGAGATTCCCTTCATTTGTGATTGCAAAGAGGTAATCTTGAAACGCACCATTGTTAAGGTTTTGTGGTGCCGCTGTTAAGCCGGAAAATGTTCCCAGTCCACTAATTGCACCGGATAAATCACTGGTTACTTCAACATTAGTAACTGTACGCCTTGTGGCACCACTTTGAGTAATGGTTAAGAAGAGCCCTGCGTCAGTCACAGCATAAAGAGTATTTTGACCTCCTGGGGCACCAATAGAATTGATTCCTCGGAATGACATACCAGTGATTTGGCCAATATCCCTTGTTGGGTCTATTGTTTCTCGTATATCTCCCAGTACTGTGAAAATGTTTCCTGTGTCGTTACCATTGTTGTCTTCCCTGTCTTGGCCAGAAGCCCCAGTGTTTGGATTGGCTTGGTAAAGCGTCGTGAATCCACCCGGGTCATTCACTGCGTAAAATAGATTGTAGGTAGCGACATTCGTTCTCTGGAAGGCGAGTGCTCCGACACTGCTGGTCGTGATGTCTACAGGATCGATTCTTCCATTTAAAGGAATGTCTGGAATACCATCATTATTGTTTATGCTGTTAACTACTGCACCACTACCCGGATCAAGTTCTCTAAAGCGACCTGCGGTTCCATTTCGGTTTCCGGTGAGGCTTTCATAGCTGAAAAGTCGTCCGTCAGATCGGATGGTAATGTCTGAGGTGTTATCGTTGCCCGCATTTGAAAGTGGACCAATATTGATCGATCTCAGGTCATTGGCAGTAACTCCTGGTGGTAAGAGACTCGCTAAAAGGCCAGGTGGAATGGTGTCAATATCAATGCCATCAATTGAATCGACTATATAGCCATCGTAGGCATCGACGACTCGGAGTCGGTTTCCTTGCGAAACGTAAAGATTCACGTCTTCTAATGTAAAGGCTGTAACATGCGTAGAAAGCTGTTTTCCATCACCGTTTGCATCAGTATCTGTATCAATGATGTCAAAAATACCTGTATTAACAGTTGGTTCCACAAGTACCGTGCCCGTTAAGTTATGCCCGGACGTATAACCGCTGAAGCCGATGTGATCTTCCACAATTCGCTGTACCGAGCTGACCGGTTCCAGGCGTATCTGAGAATTGAGTGCAGACGAAACAAAAGTCGCGTTGAGTGCCTGAGGTAGACGGGCATTGGAGGAAATGGCGACATGATAGCGGAAGATCATATCTGAGGGATCGTTTGGATCTGGTGGGTTGGACGCAGGGAGCTGTGCCGTGCCGATGTAGGGGTCCAGTTTTCCAAAGCTCCCACGAGATAAATCTTCAGTGTCACCATTGGCCTGATCATCATCGATATCTGAATCGCGGCTGACCAAAATCAATTCGCCGTCATTATTAAAGACTGAGATCGTCGTATCAGCACGGGTTAAACCATCGGCATAATCGATGTCGAAAATGGCTGAGAAGGTTTTTGAGGCATCACTCCGACCAGTAATTACCTGAACCAGATCATAGCCCAGTTCAAAAGTGTACCAGTCTACGTCTGAACCATCGCGAAGTGTGCCGGAAACAGAGAGTGTATTCCGGTCGCTGGTGAGCAGATTGCCCAGCCCCTGAGCATTTTCGATGGTGTCATTGTTGATTTCATCCTCGGGGGTGGAAGGATCGTCAGGTTCGTCCTGTTTTTCTGATGATTCTCCCAGCAGAGGCGAGTGTGCAGGCTGACCTAATACTTCAATACCATTGGTGGGATAACGAATATCCGCGTAGCGTACTGTGGAACCCGGTTTTTCATCAACCTGACGGAGACGAATTTGCATCTGGTATTGGCCTGATGTCAAACTGCCTTCGCTACTGACCCGCACAAAGTAAGTACCTGTAACTCCCACGGCACCTGGAAGTTCAACGCTGAAGCCAGCATCATTAATGTTTTGAGAATAAAAATCACCCAGGAGATGGTCTGTTTGCAAAAGTGGATCCGCTATGCCAGTAAAGGTACCTGCGAACGAATCTAGTGAGGATGCAATGACGTTTCCAAAAATATCCACCAGTTCGACCATCGTATTTAGAGAGGATGAAGTACGATCAATGTCGATCCAGATCCTGGTTCCTGCCGTTGCGTTAAAGCTGTAGACGTCAACATCATCGGGGGCATCGGCACTGATATTACCATGCACTTCGAAGCCCAGCGCTCTGTTTTCATCACCGCTGATTTCATCTGGTGCCAAAACTCCGAGATTTTGTGCAAAACCCGGGGTGTTATTGACATCAACACCACTGGTGTTGTTGCCTTCTGTTTCGAAACGTACCACGACGTTGCGGTCGTTGCTGTATCGGTCCAGTCGAATGCTGCGCCAGTCACCCGCTGAAGGCGTGGAACCGTTGCCATCATTATTTGTGTCAGTTTGTGGAAAACCTGCAGGAGTAAAGCTGGCTCCCACACTATCATCTGCCAGTGATGTGAGCACCACAGGAAAACCAGGTTGTCCGATAATTTGAACCGTACCACCAATGCGGTCGTCAATATCAAGTGGAACTCCATCTGCGGTAAAGCCTGCGGTAGGTCCATCCAGTTTGACAACGAGACCTTCATTAAGATTACTCTGCAATCGGATGCCACTAAATGTATGATGCTGGTTGACCAGAATTTCTCCGCGCAGGATGTGTACGATGTCGGTGTCGTCCCAGATAGTTTCTGTATCAAGTAGAGCGGCTCGCACTTCCATGCCATTCAGGCCATTATCCTCCATACGGTTCAGACGAACCAGGGCACCATGATTGTCAGGGTACTGAGTGTAAGCTTGAGAAAATCCGGTTGAACGACCGTAGTCGGTTTTGAATTTGTAGTTGAGTGAGTTGGCGTCGATACTGACAACCGTTCCGTCGTTATGCTGGAAGATATTGTCGACGATAATCGGTTGGGCACCACGCACAAAAATGGTGGCACTGTCATTGGATCCACGACCATTGCGATTCGAGCCTGTCTGACCACTGGCATTATGTTCCAGGGTACTGTTCGTAATCCTAAATTCAGCCTGATGGACTTCGATCGCATTAAAGTTAGCAAAGCCACCTTCGATAGGAATTAGTCCGCCTGCATTCGTGATTAAAGCATGATCAATGCTACCAGAAGAGGCAGCATTCAGGATAATTCCCCCCCAGTTCCCGGGACCAAAATCTGTTACACCATCGTTAGATGTATCAAAAGTGGTTCCCGCACCATAACGGTCATCACTTAAGGAAGTAAAGATGATGGGGTTTTCTTCTGTTCCTTCGGCAATTAATTGGGCACTACCACGCTCTGCTTCAATGCGAGATCCAGAGAGTTTGACCACAGTTCCTGGATTGATTTTCAAGCGACCATTAATGCTGGGAGTACCATCTACGAGTTGTCCTCCAGGAGCACCGTAGATTTGTAAATTTTCTGTAATGACATGGGTAATGTCATCGTTGAAGATACCAGGCACATCCAGTTTGTTTATTTCACTGCCAAAGGGAGTATTAATCCGCACAAATAATCCGTTAACGCTGTTATCAAAAATTTGGTTGTCGAAAATCTCCAGCCCATAACGGTCCATAATGAATGATCCATTTTCAAAGCGGCTGTCTTCGAAACTGCGGGGGTCTGCTGAAATGGCAGAGTCAGCATTATTAAAGATGGTGTTCTGCCAGATTGTTGGCCGTGCCGATTCAGCATGTATGGGAGAGAATGTCTGAAGAACAGAGTTCACGAAGACACTTCCCCCACCATAACTGATGCTGGCGTTATTGACAGAATTCAGGAAGACGCCGGACTCTTCAAGGTCGGAATCGGCACGGAAGACAATGCCTCCCCAGTCTCCTGGATTAGCACCATCACTAAGACCATCATCATCTCCACCGATGGCATCATTTCCAAAGGCGGTCAAATGGACCTGATTGTCGGGCGTACCCAAAATTTGTAACGCACCCTGACTTCGATCAACAAGCAGGTTATTTGAGCCCACATCAATATTTGCATTTTGCAGTTTGATGATGGCACCCTCGTCGATCATCACTGTCACATTCTGTGGTATATCAAATGTGGCACCGTCTTCCAGTGGCTGGAAGGTATCAGTGAGACCGATCAGATAGGCTTCATTATTGTCAAAAGTGCTGGGGTCGCCGGCAACGTCATCATCAAAACCATTCCCAACAATTCTTACAATTTTCGTTGTTCCACTGGTGGCTGCTGCCGTAAGTGCATCATCGATATTGGAATAAGGGTTCGTCAGACTACCATCAGCAGGACCACTTGACTGCATTGCTTTGTCGACAAAGATCGTCTCTCCAGATTGGAACCAGAAATCAAAGACTCCACCTGGTTGCCCGTCAGCATCTCCGTCTAGAGCAACACCTGTCGCATCAACCATAAAGGTATTGGCGAGTGGGTCTGGTGTGAAGTTGATGTCTAGAGTGTAGTCACCATCGGTCCGACCGCCATATCCAGAGTCAGAAACTGTGGGGTCAAAGTCAGTATTTCCCACACTTGTGACTGCCAGATAATAAGTTCCCGCTTCAAGTTCCAGGTCCAGGAAAGCATCTTCGCCAAAGTAGTCATCATTGCGGGCGATGATTTCACGTACTCCACCCGGAGACTCTCGATAGAGAGTGAGCACACTGTCCAGAAAACTTTTTGTGGGTAATCGATCTGCGGTAATCTCGGCGGTAAATCGACCTGATGTTGTTAACTCAAATTTTTGCAGGTCGATGTCGTTGCTGAGCGCGGGAAGAATTCGGTTAAGATGCACGATATCGTGATTTGAAGGGAAAATGGGTTCGCCAGCAACGGTCCCTCCCACATCGCCACCACTGGAGCCCATGATTGAAGGTAGGTCGTAAGAGTGTTCTAAGCCAAGTGTATGGCCAATTTCGTGAAATGCAGTTACAAACCAGCCACCACCATAAGGGCTGTCACCCCAATCCAAGGCACCGTTCATGATCGCCAAGCCACCCCCTGCAATACCAGCGGCCGCTGTGGGAGGAAGCGAGGCTTCGAGAACGCGAATATCTCCCGTAACGATTCGTCTGGAACCACCATTGGCAACTTCCTGGACTTCGATTCCGGTCAGGTAACTATAGATTTCAAAAATCTCACGAGTGCGCTGTTTCTGGTTTTCTGTGATCTCGTTAAAGAGAGTATTCCCAAAGAGATCAGTTCCGTAAGTTTCCGGAAAAGAGAATGTAACCGTACCGATTGCACCCGGGTTAGAGGGAGTTGTACCTGTTGAGTTAATGTCAATATGCTGTTCGATTGTGATTTCACGATGACCAGGTTCATCGTTACCGCCAGGAAGAGGGGGTTGTGCAACAGCCTGAGGTTCGATTCGTTCATTGATCTGAATCGTCTGCGTGGTGAGAATTCCCAGATCAAAGGCAGTATCGAAGCTGGAATTGTCATCATCTGCAACACTAACAACGTTGGAAGCTGCGAAATTAGGAGTTGCTGATTCACCTATTCTCAAGTGATAAGTACCATCTGCGATGTCTGAAGCAAAAGTAAGTGTGGCTTTATTTTCGGCAGAGTCATAGGATACCGATGCGGGGTTCACGATCACATTACTGGAAGTATCAATCAGTTGATAAAAGAATGTATTTTCAGCTGATGCCTGGTCGAGAGGATCGTCGTTGAAGTAAACATCAATCTGATTCAGGGCCTGACTCAAGCTACCAGTACCACCGCCTGAAACTGGTTGAGGAACCACGGCAACAACTTTTGCACCGAGATCGAGTTCAAAGTTAATGACTTGATCGATGCCATCCTGGAACGCTTCGCCATCCTGGTTGAGTAGTGGTGTGGCGCCTGTTCCAAAGATTGTGATCTGGTAATTGTCATCAGGCAGTGATTCAGCAAAGCGAACAATCACTTCGTTAGGATCGTCTCCGATGCCAATGAACCCAGGTTGGATGATTACTTCATTGCCATCATTGTAGGTCCCATCCAGTCCACTACGGACAATCTGAATGCCTCCTAAAGAAGCAGGGTCAATTTGTTGCCCGGGAGTAAATTGGAATGTCAATTCTTTGGGGGCTTCGTTGTAAACCTCTCCTTCAGTCAGAGCAATATCGATGTTGGGTTCGATATTAACCAAAGAAGCACCAGCTAGAAGAGTCCTGTCCTCCAACTGTTCAGCAGTAGAATAGGAACTTTTGATACGTTCCAGTTTCTGTCGATACTGGCGTTTTTTTTGTCCCTTACGAAGGCAATTCAATAGTGAAATTGGACGACGAAATGATGACACGAAGGGTAAATGGCCCACAACCATGGTTTCAGTCTCTCTAGCAAATAAATACACGAATCGAATCGAAGGATTGGATTCCAGACGTTAAAGATTGGCCGCAAATATTATCAATGTTCTTACAATTTATTACAAATGCAGATACTTAATCTTTTTTGATAATATGAAATGTCCGAATTACTTCATTAATGTTAAATAAGCTAAAATGGATAGCATGAGTAGTCAACATGAATCTACTGAGATAAAGAGTTATCTCTTTAAAAACAATTGTCAGTTTACGTTGTATCTCAGAAACGTTACAGAAATTTAATATTGGTCTTCTGTCTTAAAGTTTTATATAGTAATAACATGAGTCACCATCACTCATTTATGATAACTCAATAAAGTACCAACATAAGTACTCCAAATGACTTAGTATTTTTGTTTGTCTACTTTAAAAATTGACATACCTTCATTTTCGAGCTTAGACGTGTTGTTTTTCAAAATCTAACTGTCTATTTCAAGACTCTTGATCTACCCGCCGAATTTCTGATCGGTTGATGACCCGTAATCTGCTTCCATTCCTCTTCAATCTTTATTAAGATTGAGATGCTAAATAGTTACATAAGTCTTTTAATTTTAGTACTTTCGGTTATTGAAATCCCTATGCTTAAACCTCTGGTTGTCATTAATGTTGTTGGCTTAACACATGAAATGTTAGGAGATAAAACCCCAAACTTAATGCGTCTTGCAAATCAAGGGTTTTCCAGGCCAATGGGTACTGTACTGCCTGCTGTGACTTGTTCCGCTCAGTCCACGCTATTGACTGGACTAATGCCTCGTGAGCATGGAATTGTGGCCAATGGCTGGTATTTCCGTGAATTGGCTGAAGTCATGTTCTGGAAACAGTCAAATAAGCTGGTTCATGGTCAGACAGTTTATGAAGCAGCCAAACAAAGAGATCCCGCTTATACCACTGCGAAACTATTTTGGTGGTATAACATGTATGCTCCTGTAGATTGGTCAGTCACACCTCGTCCCAGTTATCCGGCTGATGGAAGAAAAGTGTTCGATTCTTATAGCCAACCTGAAAGTCTGAAAGACGAATTGCAATCAGAACTGGGAGTCTTTCCCTTATTACGATTTTGGGGGCCTGGTGCTGATCTCTCCAGTTCAAGCTGGATCGTTGATGCTTCAATCAAAGTCTTTCAGGAGAAGAAACCCAGCCTTACTTTAGTATATCTGCCACATCTTGATTATAACCTGCAACGTCTCGGGGTGAGAGATCCTGCCATTGATCAAGATATAAGAGACATTGATCGGGAAGCGGGTAGACTGATTGAAGTCGCTCAGAATACAGGTGCAGATGTCGTTGTACTTTCGGAATACGCGATCACGAATGTTTCAAAGCCATTACACATCAATCGCATTTTGCGAGAACATGGATGGTTACAGGTTCGCAAAGAGGCTTTAGGTTGGGAAACACTCGACTGCGGAGCTTCGACTGCATTTGCTGTAGCCGATCATCAAATTGCTCATGTTTACATTCAAAATTCCGCTCAGATTACTGAGGTCAAATCCGCGCTCGAAAAAGTGGACGGTATTGAAATGGTCCTTGATCAAGGTCAACAAGCGGAATTCGGAATCGACCATGAACGATCTGGTGAATTAGTCGCGGTCGCTGCTCCAGGGGCTTGGTTTACCTACTATTTCTGGCTGGATGATCGAGTTGCCCCTGATTATGCACGAACTGTCGATATCCATCGTAAGCCGGGATATGACCCGGTCGAACTATTTGTTGATCCCCAAATAAGGTTTCCAAAATTACGAATCGCAAATCGTTTAGCCAAAAAAAAGTTAGGCTTTCGTTACTACATGGATCTAACAAGTTTAGATGCGAGCCTCGTCAAAGGGAGTCATGGACGATTACCTTCACCCGGAAGAGAAGAGGCCGAATCTCCTGTTTTTATCTGCTCTTCACAATCGATAGAACGAGATGAGATTCCTATGATGGCAGTCAAGGATATGTTACTCGAATTACAGTTTGGGAATTAATTCACTCACAAAACGCCGAGCTTTTCTTATCCGATATACTATCTTCATCTTCTCATACGAACTTGCAAGATCTCAAGTAGGTAAAACGACATGGGTAGACTTAATTGCGCAGGTAAGGGGTTCTTTGAGTAGTTAAGAAATGTTTAACCCCATTATTAGTAGGTTACCTAATTTTACAGAATCGGCATTGACTCAAAAGTGAATTCTGATGATGATTCCGCAGCCTGTGATGACCTCAAATCACATTGTCTGAATTGGATTTACAACAACATCGAAATGCCAGATTTATGTCTTACCATTTAATCAATACAATTCAAAAATTAGGGAATCCTAAGATACTCGTCTTGGGAGATTTAATTCTGGATCGGTACATTTGGGGTAATGCTGAACGTATCAGTCAGGAAGCGCCTGTCATCCTGTTACGGGAAGATACTCAGGAGGTTCGGCTGGGTGGCGCGGCGAACGTTGCTAATATGCTGATCGGCCTCGAATCTCAAGTGACCATGGCAGGAGTCGTCGGTAATGATTTCGATGGTATGGCTGTCAGGGAGGCTCTCAGTGAAAAAGGCGTCAATTGCTCGCCCATGATTCTAGATGCCAGTCGACCGACTACTGTGAAACAGCGTTTTATGGGTCGTGCTCAGCAGAGGCATCCTCATCAAATCCTTCGTGTGGATCGCGAAGAGACGACTCCACTTGATCAACCAACGTCAGAATCATTACTCAACTTAGTACTGCCGATGATATCGGATCATCAGGCAATTTTGGTGAGTGATTATGCAAAGGGGGTCTGTACTCCCGAAGTATTAGCTTGTGTGTTAGAAGAAGCAAGAAGGCTTGAAGTGCCTGTGATCGTTGATCCTTGTCCTGGACGCGATTACCAGATCTACTCCGGTGCAACAGCGATTACTCCCAATCGATTGGAATCATCACGGGCAGTTGGTTTTGATGTAAACTCATGTGATGATGCATTCCGGGCGGGAAAACAACTTTGCCGTGAGTTGAACCTGGATTATGCATTTGTCACACTCGACAGTGATGGCATCGCTTTAACCCAAGCCGATGGTGTAACAGAACTCCTGCCGACACGCAAACGAGAGGTCTATGATATCACCGGCGCTGGTGACATGGTACTGGCAACGATCGGTGTCGGAAGTGCTGCCGGAATCAATCCCATTGACCTGGCACGTCTCGCTAATGTAGCCGGAGGTCTGGAGGTAGAACAGATTGGTGTGGTCACGATCAGCCGTGAAGAGATGCTGGCCGACCTGCTGATGGGAGCGCGTGTCACTAGTGAAAAAGTTTTGTCATTAGAAGAGCTTAAACGGCATGTCATGGCGCGTCAAAAGTTGGGACAGAAAGTGGTTTTGACTAACGGCTGTTTTGATGTGATGCATGTAGGGCATGTGACTTATCTGGAGCAGGCAGCCGCTGAAGGAGATTGTCTGATCGTTGCTGTGAATAGTGACGATAGTGTACGGTCTTTAGAGAAAGGTCCAGACCGTCCCATTTTTGGAGAGTCGCACCGTGCTTCTATGTTGGCAGCCTTAGAGGGAATCGACTATGTCGTGATTTTTGAAGAGACGACACCTTGTGAATTACTTCGGCAACTCAAACCGGATTTGTTGGTCAAAGGGGGGACCTACGAGAAAGAAGAAATCGTTGGTTGGGAGATCGTAGAGTCTTATGGAGGCGAAGTCAGGGCTCTTGGAATGACTCCTGGCATTTCGACTACACAGATCTTGGGAACGATCCGTAGGAATCAAGAAAGTGATACTGTTGAGTCTGCATTAATACGACCTATTGAACCTCCGAAACGAAAAGCCGGATGAAAATAGCTATTTTTTTACCGAACTGGATCGGTGATGCCGTAATGGCAACACCGGCTTTGCAAGCAATTCGTCAGCAATTTACTGGTTCAGAAATCGTTACGATTCAGAAACCCTATGTTGCCGATGTATTGGAAGGTCTTGACTTTGTTGATCGTAAGATCGCTTGGGAGACCAAGCAAAAGCTCGTTCCTCAAGTCCGCTTTCTCAATCAGTTACGGCGTGAACGGTTTGATGTAGCGGTTCTTTTCCCTAATTCTTTTCGAAGTGCCTGGATGTCATTTTTAGCAGGCATTCCGCGGCGGATTGGTATTAGTCGTGATAGTCGTCATTGGTTATTGACAGATCCAATTCCAATGAAAAATAGATCAGAACCACATCCTGCTATTGATGAATATTTACGTATTGCTACTTACTTAATTGAAAGAAGTCAGCAAGAGGCGAAAGTACCATTGCCTTTATCCCGATCGATGTCACTTTCAGTGACGACTGCCGAACAAAAACGCTGGCAGTTGTTTCTGGATAAACAATCTCCCGAATTCAAAAGTCTTCCTATGATTTGCCTTAATCCAGGAGGCGCTTTTGGTGCAGCTAAGCATTGGCCGACTGCTCATTTTGCAGAGTTAGCGCGGCGGATAGCTATGGAATTGAAACGGTCTGTATTAGTTGTCTGTGGACCTGCCGAAAAAGCAGAGGCCCTCGAGATCGTGAAGCAGGCTAAACACCCAATGGTGGTTTCCCTGGCAGCTGAGCCACCCCATCTGGGACTGACTAAAGCCGCCATTCGACAAGCCGCTTTGTTAGTGTCGACAGATTCAGGTCCACGCCATTTCGCAGCTCCTTTTCAGGTACCAGTAGTCACACTATTTGGACCGACCCATATTTTATGGAGCGAAACATTTTATGAACATGGTAAGCATTTACAGCTCGATTTAGACTGCGGTCCCTGTCAGCAACGGGTTTGTCCTTTAGGTCACCATCGTTGTATGAAAGATCTTGGAGCCAATCAGGTTTTTCAGGCGGTCGTTTCTTTGTTAAATCAATCGAGCACAAACGCGGCCTGAAATAAGTTCAGGCTGCGAACGAAGTTTGTTGCTTCTGAAAATCATCTTGTTCGTCAATTTGGTTGGTCAGGTCTTTATGAGCCCGACTTTCGATGTAAATAAACTGCCACGCCATGAGAGGTATGATCCCTAACGGTAAGATCGCAGGGGACCAGGAGGCGAGTGGTAGAAGCAGGCGTTCTATACCACCGGTTCCCAGTGGAATCAGCATGAGCCAGGCGGTAGCTGCCAGCACGGGATGGCAATGCTCTTTTACGCTTACAATCAACGCCCAGCTTGCAATGGGAGCAGCCAGTAAAAAGGTCAGCCTTTCCGTTCCGGGGCCGACCAGTAATTGCCAGCAAACCCAGGTAGTGAGAACACCTGTGAAATAGGTTTGATTGGAATTTGCTACCTTGGCAAGTCTGAGGCACCAAAATAATGCTAGTCCCGCCATTCCCAATTGTAAGAGAGTATAGACACGATCATCTACGTACGTACCAAACTGTTCGGCAATTGTATAAGCGTCGCGCAATCCTGCTTGCCTGAGTGTACGGTAGGGGCCTGTTAACAGAGTGTACCAGTCCTGATATTGTTGAATGACAACTGGAAGAGGACGCGTTAAGAAAGGGGGGAAGATCAAGAGCACACAAGCTGTTGCAAATCGTCCCATCAATTGCTTGGGAAACCGAGCCATTAATAATAACGCGAGTGCGGCTGGCCAGAGTTTAATATGTACTGCTGTCGCTAGAATAATGGCAGCGACCCACCAGCGCTCTTTCTTAATGGACACCACAGCGAAGACCGCCAATGCAAACACAAGTGAATTGCTTTGAGCAGACCAGATGGCGCGCGTGCATCCAGCTAAACTCAGAGTCAGAAAACAGGCTTCCTGCCATTTCGGCCAGCTACCTGGAAAGACTTCTTTCACCAATAACCGCAGTGCATATACAAGTAAGGCGATATTCAGTGCAGACCAAAGGATGCCGCCGATAGTTGCAGGCAGTACGGCGAAAGGTGTAAAGGCGAGTGCAAATGTCGGACTATATCGAAAGCCCGTTTGTTGATGTTCATTATCGTAGAGACTGCGATCGGCCCACCAGTTGAGGGAAGAATCTGCAAAGCAGGGATAAACAGATTTTTTCTCTGGTTGAATGATAAATTTCACGCTGACAGCAATCCAGAGGATTCCCCACAAAATCAATGCCCTTTTAAGCCAGATGGCTCCTGACATTTCTTCGACAAGAGGAGATTGAGAATACAATGGATTTTGCGAGAATGGATTCATACCAGACCTGGGGAATGGTTGCCTTACGGGGAAAGACAAGTGGTTCTTTCAGCAGAATAAATACAAAAAGAGCTTTTATTTCTTTTAGCTGATCGGGGCAAGATCAATCATTTTGTACCCATCGGATGCAGAGATTTGTTGAGCTGCTTACGTAACATCCGAAAAAAGAGTCTGCGTTTCTTGGAAGAATAGAATTGAGTCGCTGAACGTATACAAATGATACAGAGCGAGAGAGGCAAGGGGATGCTCTCATTAATGGGTTGAATTGCCAAGCGATCAAGCATGCAGACGATTGCCTGCAGAGGAGAAACACAAAAGCGAATCCCCACAGGATCTATGAGCCATAAAGTGGGCTGTGTCTGAGACGCATTGGCTGATTTAACGACCACATTTTCCAGCTTAAGATCTCGATGACGTAGATGGGACATCGCGAGACGGCGAACAATTGAGCCTAGTTCTCTCGCAATATGATACAGTTCAGCGTCTGAGGAACCGGGATTTCGTTTTAGTGCTTCAAATGCAGTTGAGCCCTCGATAAAAGGCATTTCCAATTGGAAATAGTGATTCGAACGATAAACAGGAGTCACCGGTTGTGGTGTATTCACACCCACGGCTAATAATTTCCAGGCACCTGAAATTTGTCGTTGGGGTTGAGATTGTTTGAAAAACGATTTCCAGCGTAGCTTCCAGTTAATAGGCCAGCGCTTAATTGTCGTCAAACCGCGTCCGGGAATATCAATTAACCATACGGAACGTAAGTCTTCTTCTTTAAGACAGCGAATTTTCGTATAAGTGGCACCGTCATCGAATAATTTGAAGTAGGAACTCTCTTCGGAATGGAAATCAGACAATTTCACCGGGGCTTTTCATGATTTTGGTGATTGCTCTTTTCGGGGCGGCAGAATCCTGCCAAACTCTTGGCAATCTTTATTGGAATTAGTGTGTTGGATAATAATCGTTTAAAATCAATCAAGTATCCTTTTTTAACAGGATCATACATGGTTGACAATCTCGAAAAATGTTCGAATATTTTGTGGACCGTTGTTTAATAGGATAGTGAGAAGAAAAAGTCAGCTTTATGTCGTTATCGATTATTGTCATTGTAAAAAACGAAGAGTCTTCAATTCGGGAGTGTTTGACTTCGGTTATCTGGGCGGATGAAATCATAGTGTTGGATTCTGGAAGCACAGATCAGACGCTGACGATTTGCAAGGAATTTACAGATAAAGTCTATGAAACAGACTGGCCCGGTTTTGGCCCACAAAAAAATCGCGCATTACAATACGCCACTAAGGATTGGGTACTCTCAATCGATGCAGATGAGCGCATTTCTTACGACTTACAAACAGAGATTAAACGCATTATTCAGATCTCAGGTCGCTATGATGCCTATACAATGCCTCGCCGCTCTAATTATTGTGGTCGCTATATGAAACATAGTGGTTGGTGGCCGGATCGTGTCGTGCGGCTCTTTCGCAGGGGAAAAGCACGTTTCAGCGATGATTTGGTTCATGAGCGGATCATCGTGGATGGAAAAACCGGAAAACTGAAAGAGCCGATCATTCATGAGTCATTGCTGACTGTGGAACAGATATTGAATACGATGAATTCGTACTCAACTGCCGGAGCGAAAATGCTGGCTGAAGAAAAACAGAAATCAGGGCTCACAAAAGCAATTCTACATGGTCTGTGGACGTTTATCCGAACGTATTTTTTACGTGCTGGTTTTCTTGATGGAAAAGAGGGATTTATGCTGGCTATCTCGAATGCAGAAGGGACCTATTATCGTTATTTGAAATTGATGGTCATCAACCGCGAAAATCAGGAAGAAATCCGTTAAAGCGATGGCTGAGTTAGCTGTAATTATTACGACTTATAATTGGCCCAAAGCATTGGACGCAGTCTTAACAGGATATCTCGCTCAACAGCGACCTCCCGATGAATTGATCATTGCCGATGATGGATCAACGGATGAAACCAAGGCAATTATAGATGTGTTTCGTGAACAAGCCTCTTTCCCAGTAAAACATGTCTGGCATGCAGACCAGGGATTTCGAGCAGGTGCCATTCGAAACAGAGCAATTCAAAGTTCTCAAGCGGACTACATTGTATTCACAGACGGGGATTGTATCCCTACTCCCTCATTTTTACAGCAGCATTACAGTCTGGCAGAGCAAGGATGGTTTTTATCAGGAAATCGAATCTTGCTCTCACAGAATTTCTCAAAAGAAATTCTTCAGCAAAAAACTCCAGTCTCCACGTGGAGTCTGAAGCAATGGTTTCGTGCGCGCCAACGCAAACAGATCAATCGTGTCTCACCGTTATTTCGAGTTCCACTTGGGCGTTGGTATCGGCGACGTTTGGCCCGACAGTGGGAAGGGGCAAAAACCTGTAATCTTTCGGTCTGGAAGGAAGATCTGCTGGCGATCAATGGTTTTGATGAAGATTACACAGGTTGGGGAATGGAAGACTCTGATTTGGTATTACGACTCATTAGAAATGGGATCTATCACAAAGATGCACGTTTCGCTGCGTCGGTCTTCCACTTATGGCATTCTGAAAACTCTCGTGATCAGTTAGAAGAGAATCAAAGGCGTTTACAGCAATTGATTGAGACAGATCGCATCCAGGCCCGGGTTGGTATTGAACAGGCTTCGTCTGCCTGACTAAACAAAAAATGTATTCAAAGCGATTTCAGTAATCATTCTTTGCGGAAAATTTCTACGAAGAAGGCGCCGCGTGAAACACCATTGCCTTCATCCAGCCAGGTTTGTAGTTTTTTTTGCCCTCGTGAAAGTTTCAATATAAAAGTCGTCGAAAGATCTCCTTCCGACACTTTTTGTTCCTGTTTCTGGTCTCCCAATCGAATACGGGCAATACCTTTTTTCAACGGGTGATATGCCGATTCAGGACGACAGCGGAGTGTGATTTCATAGGTGCCTGGTTCGTTTACATCAACAATCCAGAACCCATTGGCTACAGGATTCTTGGCAATCAATCGATGGTTCCAGGGGACTTGATTAATGGGAGCGTGCCAATCATGACAAGTCAGATGTGAGGGGTTTTCAAATTTTGATCCAATACCAATTGCGACATAACGATCAAACGTGGGAGCCAAACTACTCCACCATTTTTCATATTCAGCGGTAAGATATTTTACAACACCTGGATAATCAGCGGCGACGTTTTTGCTTTGTCCAGGATCAGCCTGAATATCGTAGAGTTCTTTTTCATTGACCAATCTCCAACGTTCACTCATGACAGAACTTTTTCTCCATTTTTCGGGAGATTCAATTCGTTGAGAGTGAACGAGCAATGTGCGTTTTCGCAACTCGTCTTTACTACCATTTAGAATAGGGACCAGGCTGGTACCGTCCAGTTTCAATTCACTGGATATGGTCAGATTACAAAGTTCCGCCAGTGTGGGGAGGATATCAATGTGCGCAGTGAGTTGGTTAATATCACGTCCACCAGAAAGCTTTCCCTTAGGCCAATAGAAATAACAGGGAACCCGGTGGCCACCATCATATTCAGAGCCTTTTGTACCGCGCATACCTGCGTTGTAACCGAGCCAGGTGTCGAGAACAATTGGTTTGCCTCTGGAGAGTCGACGTTGTTGTTTTTTGGAAAGATCTTTGGGTTTCGGACGATGGACTCCAGCCGCTGTTCCATTATCCGTCATAAAGATCAAGATGGTATTCTCTTCGAGGCCCCATTCTTTCAGTCGATTGAGTAAACGACCGATGTTATCGTCGATATTCGTAATCATTCCATAAAAGGGAGCCATATTACCCGGTATACCTTGCCCGTTATAAGGGGCACTGTATTTTTCATCGACCAGATATGGGCTATGAGGTGCATTCGTAGAAATGTAAGCAAAAAATGGCTTCGATTTATTTGCGTCGATAAACTTCAAGGCTTCATCAAACCAGATGTCAGTACAATAGCCCTGGAATTTTTCCGGGTTGCCTTTGCGGAGATAGGTATCGTCGAAATAATCGTTTTGCCAATGGTCGGGAGTCTGTCCGACACCGCCGCCTCCATGTTGTACAACCGTATCAAACCCTTGATCCTGTGGTCGCAATGGATAATTATCACCCAGATGCCATTTTCCAAATAAGCCAGTTTGATAACCATTACTCTTCAGCACTTCTGCCAGCGTGACTTCATTGGTGTCCATCAGAGAACGCCCCATGATGGTATGCCAGACTCCGGTACGCGTTGAATAGCGGCCGGTCATCAGCGCTGATCGTGTGGGTGCACAAGTCGGGTCCACATGGAAATTCGTTAATCGCAGGCTCTTTTGATAGAGCTGATCCAGATGAGGAGTTTTGATCTTCGCATTGCCATGCGCGGCAATATCCCCGTATCCCTGATCGTCAGTGATGACCAGAACAATATTGGGTTTTACAATTGCTGGATCTTCTGCGAGGCAGTTGGTCAATGAGACCAATAGGGTCGAGATGAAAGTCAAAAGGTACAGAATTGATCGCATAACCTACTCATCATAGTGTGTTCGCCTGGGCTGTATTTCAGATATAAATCGATTTCCGAAAGAAAAATGATCCATTAAGTTTAACTATCTGATTGGGGGAAGGGTAGCAATATTTTAATATGCCTTAGATTTATACCACTCTTACTGGAGTTTTGTTGGGGTTCTTTGTTTCTATTCTCAGATAAATTCGAAAAGAAATGAGAGTTGAGTCGATCATTTCCCTTTAATTCCTGACTACGCTATGATGAGCCACAATGAAAGTGGCCCTGAGCATCATAGAATGATCGACTGGGCTCTGTTTACATGAGAATCAATAATAATTACTGAAAAGAGCTATGGAAGCTGGTATTGTTGGCCTGCCAAATGTAGGTAAATCGACTTTATTTAATGCGTTAACTGCTGCGGGAATCGCAAGCGAAAATTATCCCTTCTGTACGATTGAACCCAATGTGGGGATTGTCAACGTACCAGATCCCCGCCTGGACATTATCCATGGCTTTATTTCCACCGATAAAGTCATTCCCGCGATTTTAAGGCTGGTAGATATTGCTGGTATTGTACGTGGTGCTTCGGAAGGAGAGGGTCTGGGGAATAAATTCCTCTCACATATTCGAAATGTCGATGCGATTTTGCACGTCGTTCGCTGTTTTGAGGATAGTGACGTCATTCATGTAGAAGGCAAAGTCGATCCGATCAGTGATATTGAAACCATCGATATGGAATTGATGTTGGCAGATCTACAGACAGTCGAATCTGCCAAAGAAAAAGCAACAAAAACAGCGCGTTCGGGGAATGCAGAAGCGAAGTCGCGGTTGGTTGTTTTGGAAGAATGCTCCGCTCGGCTAGAGAACGATCAGCCGATTCGTGGCCTGGAATTCGATGATCCGGAACAACAGAAAATCTTAAAAGGGTATCAATTTTTAACGGCCAAGCCGGTCTTGTATCTAGCAAATGTCGATGAAGATGATGTCAATGGCGAAGGAGCATTGGTACAACAGGTTCGCGAACGAGCTGCGAAAGAGGGAGGCGATGTCGTTCCCGTCTGTGGTCGTCTGGAATCGGAAATCGCAGAACTGGATGAAGCAGATCGAAAGGAGATGCTCGAAAGCGTGGGGTTGCAGGAACCAGCATTGGCCGTTGTAGCTCGAGCTGCTTACCACACACTAGGATTGCAAAGTTATTTTACCGCGGGTGTCAAAGAGATTCGCGCCTGGACGATTCCCATTGGTGCAACCGGCCCTCAAGCCGCGGGAGTGATTCATTCCGATTTCGAACGAGGGTTTATTCGTGCAGAAATCTTCTCCGTAGCTGATCTCGAAGAGTATGAGTCTGAGAAAGCGATCCGAGAAGCCGGTAAACTCAGGGTGGAAGGAAAAGAGTATGTAATGCAGGATGGTGATATCTGTCATTTCTTGTTTAACGTTTAATTCAGAGACAGTATTTTCGATAAATTGTGCTAAACAGGAACTTGCAGCATTTTTTCGAGAACTTGTTTCTGAATTGAATTGTCTTAAATCAGGTTCGGTTCTCGAAATCCAGTACAGCTTTTTTTGGATTATTACTTTCAGATTTTTTTGAGATCAAGATTATGAGTCTGTTTCGTTCCCAAGTTCAACAGATGGCAGGTTACACTCCGGGAGAGCAGCCTCAGGAGCCAGGTTGGGTCAAACTCAACACAAACGAAAATGCCTACCCGCCTTCACCACTTGTCCTGGAAGCAGTACAACAGGTTCTCACTGGTCGTTTGAATGTGTATCCCGATCCACTTGCAACGGAATTTCGAGAAGTTGCCTCTGAACTGTTTCACGTCGATCCCGACTGGATTCTTCCCGGCAACGGCAGTGATGAAATTTTAACCATCCTGATGCGAACTTTTGTCGATCCCAATGAAATCGTGTCGGCACCTTATCCCAGCTACACCCTTTATGAAACGTTGGCCGAGATTCAAGGAGCCCAGTTTCAAAACATTCAACTCAATTCGAATTGGAGCTGGCCTGCCAATGCAAGTGAAAAGGCAGCAAAGAGTAAAATTCTATTTGTGCCTAATCCTAATGCTCCATCCGGAAATCGCTGGCAAGATTCTGAGATTCTAGATTTAATCCCTCCGCAGGGAGTTCTTGTACTGGATGAAGCCTACGGTGATTTTTGTGACATGCCACATCAGTGTGAGTTATTGAACTCAAATTTGGGAGACAAAATCGTTGTCACCCGCACTTTAAGTAAATCTTATAGTCTGGCGGGGATACGATTTGGGTTTGCTGTGGCCCATCCCGATCTGATTAAAGGCATGAGAAAAGTGAAAGACAGTTATAACTGTAATACACTTTCCCTGGCTGCCGCGACGGCTGCCCTCAAAGATCAGAAGTGGATGCAGGCCAACACGGATCAAATTCGTTCCTCACGCAATCACTTTGTAACTGAACTCAGAAGCCTCGGTTTTGAAACCGTAGAAAGCCAAACCAACTTTGTCTGGTGTACTCATCCAGACGGAGAACATGAGCGTCGCTATCAGGAATTAAAGCAGCGCAAAATATTGGTGCGTTATATGAAGTTTCCACTACAAGAAGGGACTCGGGACGGGCTGAGAATTACTGTGGGCACCAATGATGAGTTACAGCAGGTGATAGACGCCTTGCGGAAAATCGGCTGAATAATTGTTAAAGCAAGCTTATTCTCACATCTGCTCAGTTACGATTAAATCGGTTATGCAATTCACACCGTTAAGCACCGTTCGAATTGTTCGCAAGTCTACTCGGGACCTCGATGCGTTTTTGTGAATCAACAACCGGGCTGTAAGATTAGAGAAACAAAATATTTTGACCTTTTAGATAAGAGTTCCCTGAGATGAGTCGCAAAGCATCTATCAAACGCGAAACCGCCGAAACCCAGATTGAATTGACTTTGGAGTTAGATGGTAGTGGAAAGTCAGACATACAAACAGGCGTCGGTTTCTTTGATCACATGCTGACTTTGTTGGCCCGGCATGCACTCTTTGATTTAACCATTAAGGCTGAAGGCGACTTGGATGTCGATTACCATCATACAGTAGAGGATGTCGGCATCTGTCTGGGTAAAACTTTGGTTGAGGCGTTGGGTGACAAGCAGGGAATTACCCGCTACGGTTCATTGACTCTACCAATGGAAGAAACACTGGTAACGACTGCCCTTGATCTAAGTGGTCGCTCATGGTTTGTCTATCAAGTCGATTTTCCTACCGAAAAAATTGGATTGTTTGATACGGAATTGGTTCGCGAATTCTGGCAGGCATTTTCTTCTAATGGTTTACTCAACCTACACCAGGTATTGCATCATGGCGCGAACAGCCACCACATTGCCGAGGGACTTTTCAAAGGAACTGCGCGTGCATTACGACAGGCAGTGGCAGTTGATCCTCGCCAACAGGGTATCCCATCTTCTAAGGGTGTTCTGTAAGAAACTGAGATCAGAAACGCGGTGTGAATTGAGATAAAAAACAGCATTGCTATTTTTATATTTCTCATTTTGATGTCTCTTATGAGTGTCAATGTTCGGTAGCTTCTCCTGATAGAAAAAAACGAATTTTTTTTTCGTGCGCTTTTTCCTCTGATCTTTATTGACACTTTGTGAAGAAAAGTTAACCTGAGAATTAACTTTGGTTTGTCGAAGTGATTGAAGCAGTTTTCGTTTTAAAGTTTGTGACAATCTCTTAAACAATCCACACTAATTGAAACTTTAATTATTGCCATTCCGACTTGGACTGTTTCCAGTCAAAACCTAAATAGGCATCTTGGTCTGACGAATTTGATCTTTTGGGAACAACTTCAGAATAGACAGGGGTGTTTCAACCATTCTCCGTGATTTGATTGATCGATTCCGTTTGTATTTGACCTTGCGGTCATCTATTTTGCGGTCAGGTTCTATTCATTTTTGCGGCTGTGTTGATAAGTGATGGTTTGAAATGGAATACAGTTTTGGATTGGAATTGTAAATCAGCAGTAAGGGAAACTCCCGAGAAAACCACTTGTGCCAATACGGATGGCAACTTGGGTTATTTTGACTGCCGAATAAATATGACCTAAACAGTGTCAGCGGCAGCCCAGGACTTCATGGCTCTGTACGGATTTTGAGAAAGTTGGTTGGTAGTCAAATCTATTGTGATTGAAGCTCACAATTATTATTTTCGGGAGTTTCCTTTTTCTTTAAGCAGCAGCCTGATTTTCATCGGCGATTTCGTAGAGCAACGCGTTCTTTTCTTTGCCAACCAGTTCAATGGCTCCCGTGTTTCTCAAGCAGTAAGCCATTTTCTGCGCCAGCCAGCGCTGAACTCCCGCGGCAGTTGCTAAATCTTTTGTGTGAAAAGGCGAAGGAAGTTTCCCCGGAATTAAGTCTAGCAGGTCAGCAGCTGTTTTGAATTCGATCTGTTCTTCGACGGAACGTAAAACACGGTCTTGAACCCGATAGTCTTTTCCTTTCCAGCGTCGTGGCTTGCGAGCAGTACGGTGCTCTTCCTGAATTGTCAGTGCGACTTCCAGAGTCAAACGAGGGTGCGGAAACACATTGGTAAAATGAACTAGATCATCAAACAGATCAAACACCGATCCGCGTCGGGGACTAAAGCGGGCTGAAAGCGTTTTGCCATCTTTTTTCTGACGTTTAATCAAATATTTGCGGACCGCGATCGGCTTTACAACGTGCACATCATATTCTTCCAGCAGGCATTTCACTTTGTCTCGAATAGCGCCGAGTGAGCCATGTTGGATTTCAATGAGTCGATCACCGTCTACAGCATCAATGCGATATGCACCGAGAGTAATCTCTTCGCAATCGGCATTTGGTGCATAATACGATTTCAATTGACGATGCAGGGAGGTTTCCATACCAGATGCATGCCTTGATTCATTCGAGACGAGTTAATTGATCTAAACTACCCATTAGGATAAATGGTAGGGCAGATAGATCATTGAGTCTATACGAGTCTGATTAAGTATCAATGACTGTCAGCCGACCGGTGCTGTCTCCAAACGAATCTACAGGGGCTCCCATACGATCAAGCATGGAGACAAACAGATTACTCAACGGGGTTTCCGTGGCTACTTTATGGTGGAAACCGGTTTTGATCGTACCACCACCTTTACCGGCGAGGATGATCGGCAAGTCGTGATGACTATGACGATTCCCGTCACCAATGGCACTTCCATAACAGATCATGGAATTATCCAGCAGGTTGCTCGTTCCATCGGGGGTGGACTTGAGTCGGTTCAGGAAATACCCAAACTGTGACACAAGGTATTCATCAATCTTCTGAATATCTGCGATTTTCTTTTCATCATTCCGATGGTGAGAAAGCTCGTGATGTCCTGAATTCACGCCTACCATGGGATAGGTTCGGTTGCTGCCCGCATTACCGACCATGAAGGTCGCGATACGTGTGGTGTCCGTTTGGAAGGCCAGCACAAGCAAGTCATACATCAGGCGAATATGTTCCTGTAGCTCACTGGGAATGCCATCAGGTAGTTTCATTTCCGGCGGTTTGATTTTTTCCTGATCAGCGCTGCGTTCAATCCGTAATTCGATTTCACGTACACTGGAAAAGTATTCGTCAATTTTTCTCTGGTCATTCTTACCGAGTTGTTTTTTCAGTTGATCGGCATCATTCTTGACCAGGTCTAAAATACTTTTACGATTTTTCAGATGACGAGCGCGCTGTTTTTCAGCTTCAGCGCCTCCCCCAAACAATCGTTCAAAAGCCAGTTTGGGAACAATCTCTTTGGATGTCGGAGTGGAAGGAGTCCGCCAGGATATGTTAGACGAGTAAGCACAACTGTAACCCGAATCACATTGCCCCGCATTACGTCCTCTCACTAGTCCGAGTTCTAAAGAAGGAAGTCGCGTCTGATGTCCCACCTGTTGCGCAGCAACCTGATCAACAGAGATGCCGGCTTTAATATCAGCACCACTGGTTTTGGTGGGGTGCTCGCTTGTCAAATAGACGGAAGCACAACGGGCATGGTCCCCCGCGCCATCACCCAGGGCACGAGCGTTAATTTGTGCCAATCCTGAAATCACATTAATGTCTGATTTCATGTTCGCCAGTGGCTTTAAGCTCTTGGGTAATTCATATCCTTTTCCGGCAGCTTGCGGCATCCAGGACGGGCCGATCACACCGTTGGGGAAAAAGACGAAGGCAGTTCGTACGGGTGGTTTCCCAGCGCCCGCTGCTGCCGAGACAAGACCTTGCTCGGGTTGCATGATCTCCAGCAATGGCAGAGCCATCGTGGTTCCAATGCCTTTAAGAAATGTGCGACGTTTCAGAAGATTAGTCATCGTGAGAACCTCTTTGACGTTTCAGGAAGGGATCGCTCAGGGCAATTTCAGTGACGAGCGCCGAAAAGCGATAACCTTTGGCGGTAAAGTTCGTTGTGATTTCATCAATGGCACATTTGTCGTAGTATTCTAAACCACGACCTATGGCGTAGGTAAGCATCTTTTCCGTTAAAGATCGGCAGAATCCCTGCTTCTGCTGTTCCAGAATTGCAATTAATTCGATGGGACTCTTAAAAGACTGACCATTTGGCAACTGACCGGAAGAATCGATTTTTCTTCTGCCTTCTTTGGTTCGCCACCGTCCGATAGCATCAAAGTTTTCAAAACCAAGTCCTAAAGGATCCATCTGGTCATGGCAGGCAGCACATCCGGGGATTTTCCGGTGTAACGCCAACTGTTCCCGTAATGTGGCATTCTTTTTAGCACCCGCTGATTCTTCAAGTTCAGGAACGTTTGGGGGGGGAGCAGGGGGAGGCGTTCCCAGAATGGTCTCCATAATCCACTTTCCCCGTTTCACAGGAGAAGTCCGTCCGGGGTTTGAGGTCAGCGTCAAGATACTCGCCTGCGTGATTAAACCTGCTCGTTTTGTCTTATCGAGTGTGACTTTCTGAAATGCTTCGCCTTTCACTCGGTCATTACCATAAAACTTCGCCAGTCGTTCATTCATGAAAGTATAGTCGGCGTTGATGAATTCAATCACGCTCCGATCTTCTCGCATGATGTAAGCAAAGAATTCTTCTGTTTCCCGACGCATATCGTTTTTCAACTTACCGTTGAAGACGCGGAATTTTCTGGGATCGGGAGAGAGATCTTCCAAGTTTCGCAGATTCAACCACTGGCCCGCAAAGTTTTTGATGAACGCTTCCGATTTGGGGTCTTTCAGCATGCGCTTGACTTGAACCTGTAATGTACGGGGTTGGTTCAGTCGGCCTTGCTTTGCCAGTTCAAACAATTTGTCATCTGGCATACTGCTCCACAGAAAATAGGAAAGCCGAGTTGCAATTTCGTAATGTGAGATATTCTGAATTTGATTCGAGCGGGAACGAGCGAGATCTCGAATACCTTCGATACGGAACAGAAAGTGGGGTGAAACCAGAACTGCCTGAATGCCTACCTGAATACCCTGCTCAAAGGTATTGCCTGATTTCACGGTGGCTTCGACGAGTTCTACAATTGGCCTGATTTCCTCGCGCGAGACAGGACGACGAAACGCACGCTCTGAAAAACGTCGCATGACTCGTTCTGCACAATATCTGACGGATCGTCCGGCTCCCGGAGTACAAGTGATGATTTTTGTATGAAAGGCAGGTAAATTGGTCGGCAGTTTTCCGAGGGGGCCACGATATTTGACATTATACACATACAGATTCCGATCGCGTTTCCTGGGTGGTCCTTTTGGATCATAAAAGTCATTCAAAAATGAAATCGCGAGAGTATGTTTTCCTTTGGGAAGCGAAAGGGGTTTGGGTAGTGTATATTTATCGGGATCATCTCTACTCGCTTTAACCTGAAATGTTTTTAGCAATTTACCGTTCAGCTTCACTTCCATCTTGGCTGCTTCCGTTCCAGACGGGGTTTGGGCAGCTTCAATTTGGAGTTCGTATTTGCCAGGCTCTTTCAGATTGATGATCCCAGTCAGTGTGCCACGTGAATGAAATCCCGCACTGCGTTTTCTCAGAGTGACAGCCCCTTTTTTCGAAAAGTTTTTCTCGGGGATTTCCGTCCAGGGAAAACTGTCTGCTGTGTTTGCGTAAATGGCTTTCTCTGAAATCTGTTCTGCGGCGTCTAAGTATTTTTCCATCAACAGTGGTGGCAAGGACAGTACATCGCCAATATTGTCAAATCCATATCCAACATCATCTGAGGGAAAGTTTTGGGCAGGTTTGAAGTCAACACCCAGCAGGTCGCGAATCGTATTATTGTATTCGTTTCGATTCAGCCGTCTGATCGTCACACGACCAGGATTGACATCACTAGAGCAGTCAATTCCGTATAAAGCTTCGTCAAACCATTCAAGAATGGCTTCACGTTCTGAATCAGTTGGTAGAGCGCCTGCATCTTTGGGAGGCATCGATTGAATCTGAATGCGCTGAACAATCTTTTCCCAGGCTTCCCGATGTTTCAGAATGCTGGAACGGGTTGTGTATTTTTCGAGGGATAGACCTGCTTCCGCCTCTTCACCGGTATGGCAATCCAGGCAGTATTTCGTGAGAAGCGGTTTGATTTGTGATTCAAACTGTTTTTTGGATTTTTCAACACGGATATCAGATGCGTTTGCCGAAACTGCGTTCATCACGAATAACAAAGAACCAAAGACGCAGAGCATATGCACCAAATGCTTAGGTTGAGATAATCGGAAAATGGTTTCGATCATTCGCATGGTAGTCAGACTTTATGGTGGGTACTCAGGATGATTTCTTTCGAGTTATTAAAAATCGAAAGCAGTGGGCGAGGTTTTGGCACACGGTCAGACTGAGGTAGGTACTAATTGGCAGGATCTAATACATATAGCCTAACCTCCACAGAGGCCATTTTGCAAGATCATTCAGCATGCGATCTCTTTTGTGGGGCTAATTATAAGATACAAAATCCTTCCTACTCTTATTCTACTCAATAGACTCGAAAAGAGTTTCAATATTTTAGATTATTAACAATTTAAAGAAGTGAACTTGTTGAAACTACAGGCTATCAGGTTGCTGGTCGTTGACAGGGTCTTTTTCTCTCTGCATCCTTTACTCATAACACAATGTTCCTTTCGAGTTCTCTCTGCAATCGATCATTTGAATACATGATGGTACTGGACTGATGAATCAACGTACGATGCGCTACGTGACAGTTGGATTAAAGCCCTTGCTACTGCTTTCTCTCCTTTGGGGAGGCTGTTCTTCCAGTTCAATTGAAAATTATCCAGATCGGCCGATTTCCATTATCTGCCCCTGGTCAGTCGGCGGAGCGACAGATCGCACCTCACGTCAGTTGGCTGTGTTTCTGGAGCAGGAACTGGGAGTTCCCGTTAATGTAATCAACGCGACGGGAGGACGTGGAGTCACCGGTCATAGTCGTGGCTTAAAGGCCCGTCCTGATGGATATACCCTGGCCATCATCACCGGCGAATTAAATATGTTGCATTGGCAGGATCTGACGTCGCTGACGCATCAAGATGCGATTCCGATTATGTCCCTTGTGGACGGTGCGGCTGCGGTTTTTGTGAAAAAAGATTCTCCCTTTCAGAGCATGCAGGAACTGCAAGATTTTGTAAAGGAGAATCCCGGAAAATTAACGGCAACGGGAACAGCCAGCGGTGGAATCTGGCATCTTGCATTAGCAGGCTGGCTTGATTTCAGTGGTTTGAACGCAGACGACATTAAATGGATTCCCATGAATGGAGCTGGTCCCTCTTTGCAGGAACTGGCCAGTGGCGGAGTGGATTTAGTGTGTTGCAGTCTGCCGGAAGCGAAGACCTTGTACGAGTCTGGTCAGGTGCGCTGCCTGGGTGTGATGGCTGAAGAATCGCTGGCCGAGTTTCAGGACGTTCCTACATTTCGTTCGCAGGGTATGGATTGGTCGATCTCAGGTTGGAATGGACTGGCGCTGCCTGTGGGAACCCCTCCGTCCATTGTTGATAAAATCTCGAAGGTCGTCAAAAAAATCACCAGCGGTGAAACAACCTTGCAGGGGAAAACATTTCCTGAACTGATGCAAGCTGCTGGCTTGAGTACAAAGTATCGGGCCAATGATGAGTACGCACAGTTCCTGGAGACCAACGATAAAACGCTGGGGAAACTGTTAACCAGCGATGCGTTTTCTCAGATGTCATCTCGGGGAACTGGTCCACTCGTCTTTCCCGGATTATTGGCAGTGGCCATCTGTGTGATTTTAGGTTGCCTGGGAGTTCAGAAAAAAGTTCATGCCCTTGCCCCCGATGTGTCAAAGGATACGGTGACGAAGCAGGGAGTGGTGAATACCGTGTTGATTCTGTTGGGAATCGTAGCTTATTTGCTGTTTGCAGAAGAGCTTGGCTTTATTCTCACTGCCGGAGCGATTCTCTTTCTATTGTTATGGAAATTGGGAACGCGCTGGTGGATGAGCGCATTGATCACACTCCTGTTTATTCCGGGAATTTATACATTGTTTGCCCAGCTCTTGCGCGTCCCTTTACCGCAGGGCGTTTTAGGTTGGTAGGTCGTTGTAAAGTGTCTTCGTTTTTGTTCTGCGAATCGTAAAGCTCATTGAAGAAACAACATGGATCCAACATTCGTTACTGCATTACAGAATATTGTTTCACCGGAAGTGTTACTGGTTATCTTTCTGTCCGCCGTATATGGTCTGTTTGTGGGATCGATTCCCGGTCTTACGGCGACAATGGCGGTTGCTCTACTGATTCCATTGACATTTTATCTCGATAACTTATCTGCGATCGCTGCGATTGTAACTTTGGAAGCCTGCAGCATCTTTGCGGGAGACATTCCCACCACGCTCGTCCGCATACCGGGAACCCCTTCCTCAGCAGCATATACCGACGATGCCTACTCACTCACACAACGCGGCTTACACGAGACTTCATTGGGAGTCTCTTTGGTTTTCAGTGTCGCCGGTGGATTATTCGGCGCGCTGGTTTTGATCTTGGCGGCCCCTCAGTTAGCGAAAATCGCATTCCACTTTACGACCTACGAATATTTCTGGTTGTACGTACTCGGCTTGAGTTGTGCCGCCATTGTTTCGACAGGATCGCGTCTCAAAGGTGCGCTGGCACTCATGATCGGTTTGATGTTCTCAACGGTTGGCTTGAGTGAAGTCCACAGCATCCCCCGTTTTACGTTTGGCTTTGATGAATTATTTACCGGTATCAATTTCATTCCCGCGATGATCGGCCTGTTTGGTCTTTCTGAAGTCTTCAGAAATTGTTTGACATCGAAGACCGATGAAGAATCCAAACGCCTGGCATCAGCGGCGATTTCTGAAGATGACAAGTCCTGGTTCAAACATTTGAAGCCTGTATTTGGCGGCGTATTACCGCATCTCTGGAAACGAAAATTGAGTTGGTTTCGTTCCAGTTGTATTGGATCAACCATTGGCATGATTCCCGGAGCCGGTGCCGACATTGCGGCCTGGATTTCATATGCCGTTTCCAAAAAGTCATCTAAGACTCCTGAAGAATACGGCAAAGGATCGCTCGATGCCGTGGGTGATGCCACGAGTGCGAATAATTCCGCGCTGGCGGGAGCCTGGATTCCCGCGCTCGTCTTAGGTATTCCGGGTGACTCGGTGACTGCGATTGTAATCGGTGTGTTATTAATGAAAAACATCACTCCCGGCCCTGAGATTTTTAATAACGCCGATCAGCTGGTACTCGTACATGGAATTTATCTCACGTTTATCATTGCTAATTTATTGTTGATTCCGCTCGGCTTCCTGGCCATTCGTAGTGGCTCACAACTGGTACGCGTGCCACGCCGTATCTTGATGCCTTTGATTTTGATGTTTTGTGTGGTTGGCTCGTATTCAATCAATGGAAGTTACTTTGATGTCTGGGTCATGCTGGGGATGGGGATCATTGGATTTGTACTCGAAGTCTTTGCGATTCCCCTCGGCCCGGTTGTATTGGGAATTATTCTCGGCGGACAGTTGGAACAAACCTTTGTGCAAAATTTAACCAAGGATGATAGCCTGTTGTCATTTTTCAATCGTCCCATTTCTGCGGGGTTGGGAATTTTCTGCATCGCTCTTTGGCTGGTTCCTGTATTCATGCCGCTGCTCAGAAAAAAATGGCAGAGTGCCAACTAGTGTTTATTTCTCATCGCCTCAATTTATTCAGTTCTGTTTTGTAATCAGTGAAGACTTCTGCAGCTTGACACGCCTGTGCGGATTCCGAAACTCACTCATCTGCGTCGCGCGCGCGAGGGAAAAATTCTGGTAAGTGAATACCTGCGTACTTGCTGACTCGGTCACTATCAAAAACAAGGCGTTTTTTATTGTCGAACTATAAACAGGCAGCACCGGTTTCTGTTCTTCACCACTTTCAGGGCTCCGATTTCCCTGTATCAGATACCATTTTTCAATTTTTACGATTCGTTTTTGTCCGTTTTGCCCATAATCGAGACAATAATGCGCAAAAGTTTTGCTTGCCTGTTTTGCGCCGTTTGCGAAAATTGCCTGCAGGCGTAGAAAATAAAGACGAGTCAAACGAATGAAAGACAAAAATATCACGCCAAATGCTTCTGAAGGATGAATTGTTTAAAATAGAAACCGAATCTCTAGATGAGATTTACCAGCCGCGCATCGTCTGCGCTCGGTTTGTATTGGGAAATCGTACCCGATCGGCTTCTGAGTAGTGAGATAAACATCGCGCACTAGAGTTATATGAGAGTCAGGCAGTGCGACGTTGCACAAATAACTGACCCACCCGCACGATTCCCAGGCTGATAAACGCGAGCGCAGGCAGTAACAATGGCATCAAAAAACGTTCTCCGGCGGCAATCGGCAGATACCAGGCAAACGCGACCCAGAACAAGACCATCCAGATCAGATACAAGCGTCGTGCCGGATGCGTTTCCGCAATGAGACCAATGACCAGAAAGGGAAGGGCCAATACACCAAAGAATAACCGTCCCTCTTCAAACGGCAATGGTCCCAGACTCCGCAGGAAAATAAAAACCTGCCAGAGCAAGCCTTTCACTTCCCGCTTTACGATCTCTGAGACCGAGTGCGTCTTGAAATACGCCTGAGCGGCTTCTCTCAAACTACCCTGTTTCGCCAGCGCATGCGGTTCGGTGAATTCATCTTGAAACATCAAGTATGAATTGGCATTGAACGTGGGGCTGCCATACACGCGCGTATTACGGACAAGTAACGGCGCGGCAATGACAGCAAAGCTTACGATGACCAGCGTCAGGGCGACGAAAATCGTTTTCAGAGGCACTGCAGTTGTGTTGGCCTGCTTTACGTTCACTTCGTTATCAACAGTAGTGGTTTTTCTGATGAACCGGGCGCATAACTGACGCCAGTTCACAGCATACGAACAAAACCAGAGCCCAAGCCCCAATATCAGTAATAGAGCCGTACCTTTAGTCAGCCATGCCAGACCGAGTAAAATTCCGATTCCCATTAAATGCAGATAAGGAAGACGACCGCTTCTAAGATCGGGCAGTCGTAACACAATCAACCATAAACCAGCCAGAAAAAATAAGAGCAAGCCTTCGCAAACGACGCGGCCTGTCAATTGGCAGTATGCTGCGTTGACACTGATGAAAAAACCGGTCAAGCCGCCAACGAGTGTTCCGTACTGTCGGGTGATTCCCATTGAGAAGAGGAGTAACGCAGATAAGCCAAAGATTGCCGAGAGGCGTTTGCCACTTTCATAATCGGGGAAGTAGGAGAGCAATGCCACATACAGCGGATGCTGATTCGCTTCTTGATAGGTTCCGGAAACGAGTTGTCGAATTAATACCGTTGGCCCGCCAGATGTTTGTACCGCTTGTGCCTGAGCGAGGAAGGCCCCCTGATCGTTGTTTTCAGGTGAAGGCTGAAGAGGAATCATTTTCATCATCACAACAAAGTAAATGATCATGGAAAAAGAGAGTAACACACTTCCCAACCAGTGATGTGTCGGCTGTGCTGGCTGAGAAAAATTTGTATACAAGTCGCTCCATTGGCGAAGTACGTTTTCCCAATAGCGATGGGGGGCCAGGAATCCCGTAATTCCGAGAAAAACAGCAATCAGGCAACAAACCGCTGCCGCCGATGCCAGTGAAGGCTGCTGAATTAAAGAGGCCCCTTTGATTTGGATGATTTCCCACAATGCAAAGCCTGACAGCACAACGAGTGCACCGGAAATCAATCTTGGCAGTCGATCGTTCATCAGGAAATCGTACTTTCTGTTGCGGACAGGCTCAAATGGTTCTGAATCACGCCAATCTCCGAATTCGGACTAGGCTTAACTTGCTGAATGGTCTATCTTTCGGTCTGATAATCATAGCACATTGGTACCATTCTGAAATCACAGAATTGATCAAAACCAACATTTCAGAATTCGGGAGTAATCAAGAACGTGAATCCAGTCATCGCCCACCTGAATTGGGATATCAACCGAGTTCTGTTTGAACTGGGCCCGCTCAAGATTCGTTATTACGGTCTCTTTTTCACAGCCGGTTTCATCTGTGGCTACCTTCTGCTACGCTGGATGTTTAAAACGGAAAACCGGAATGTCGATGATGTCGATTCTCTACTCATTTATATGGTAATTGGAACGATTGTCGGTGCGCGACTGGGGCACTGTTTGTTTTATCATCCGGCCTATTTTTTTGAGAACCCGATTCGTTTTCTTGAGATCTGGAATGGGGGACTGGCCAGTCATGGTGCTGCTGTCGGAATTACGCTTTCGGCCTGGCTCTATTCACGCAAGCATCCGGACCAACCTTTATTGTGGTTATTGGATCGTTTAGCGATCCCCGTTGCACTTGCGGGTTTCTTTATTCGAATCGGCAACTTTTTCAATTCGGAGATTCTGGGACGTGTTTCCGATGTGCCCTGGGCGGTGGTGTTTGTGAATGGTCTGGGGCTTGAGACGCGGGAGGCACGGTTGTCGCCACGACATCCCGTCATGCTCTATGAATCTTTTTGCTATGGCTGCATTTTTCTGATTCTGTATCTGCTTTACCGTAAGTATCGCTCCGAGACCCCGCGTGGTTTGCTCATCGGTCTCTTTTTCATCATGGTCTTTTCCGCGCGATTCATTCTGGAATTCTTCAAAATGCGACAAGCGGAATTTGCTCAAAACCTGCCGTTGAGTGTAGGGCAAATGCTCAGCATTCCGCTTGTGATCGTGGGGATTTTACTCTTATTTTATCGAAAGCCTGCCACGCCAGCTGACAGTGAATCTAAAGCAAAAAAGCCCTGATCGGCATGCAGAGGATGAAGGCAAGCATTTCACACCAACTGTACGATTCATCGAACAGCTGCAAAAATAATTGGTTCAATTAACGTCACAGAGAATAAGAAGTTAACAACCTTATTATGCAGCACCTCCATCACTGAATAACCAATCAGCGAAATTCAAAGACGTTGATCGCACCACTTCGTCCGAGACATACCAAACGATTGGCTGACCATCACGAATTTCGTTATAGTTCAGTACGAAGTAAAAATGACCATCACCCAGGATGATAAACACACGATTGAGATCACCAAGTTGTTTTTTCCAGATGGATTCAAGCCCATCCTCGTCGTGATCGTCTATCAAACTCGAAAGCGTTGTGATGTCAGAGTTTTTCCCAAGTTGAATTGACCAGAATGAGAAAAGGTGACGTTCCGAAAATCCACCATTCTGTTGTTGATAAAGTTTGATCATTTCCGGCGGCAACTTGATGCCATACCGTATTTCAAATTCGTCAAGCTGTGCATCGGTCACTGGTGGTGGTGCGTCAGGGGCTTGTGAGCCGTCAGAAAACGTCCAAAGTCGTGTGATATCATTTGTCGCCATCACGTTCATCCCTTTACGGCACAATCGCTGGAAATTCAGGCGAACAGGGCTTCTAACTCTTTGATTGCATCCCAGTCGTAATCCATATATGCATAATCCGTGTCGCAGATAGCGAACTGCGAACCGTTTTTACAGACGCATCCGAGACCATGTTCGATATCAACTTCGGAATCGCCAGTAAAGATAAAATATAACGCTTCAGAATCACGTAACTTCGGGACAACCACACCGCCAATCTCAAGCTCGAAGTCTTCAGCCTCCATTTCTTCCAGATCTTCTTCTTCCATGTTCTCTTCAGCCCACGTTTTCACAAGCGTTGCGATGGTTTTAAGGTCAGCTCTTGTCAGGCTGCAAATCATGTCGACCGCAGCAATCTGTTTAGGTGTGGGTGGGTCCGCTTCTCCATCGGTTTTCACTTCAATCTCAAGTTCATCAAAGACGTCGTTGTTCAGCATCATTGTCCAGGATTCAAGGTCTGGAGTCCATTGAAGGTCATGCATGTTGAGAAATCCTGCTAGTCGAATGATTTGTAATTACAAAGAAAGCTTTTCTTATAGGATTTAAGACACGAAAAATCGTATCAAACTGATACCTTCTGTCAACAAGAAAAACGAACTATCACAATCGAGAATAACGGCAACAGTTTTCCTGGATGGTGACGTATTTTCTTGGACTCAATGCTAAAATAGAATCAAACTTGGTAAAGAATGGAATTCTTTGATCTTGTTTGTAAAAAATTAATCAATATTTCTCGGAAGAATAATGACGACAAACTTATTGATTGAGTCTGTCTATTAGCCAGATATAATTTTTAACAGGTTGTATGATCTGAAGTAAATGGCACTGTGATATTAGGTGGCAACAGGGGTAAGTGACTCATATGTTATCCATGAGACCGATTCGAAAACCGGTAAAAGCTTTGATCTGTCTGCTGAGCCTGGTATGGATGGTCGCTGAGAGTGGATGCTCTGCTGGTAATAACGGGAAGCAGGAAAGGGAGCTTACTGAAATTGAATCTAAACTCAATGACGTTTTGCAGAGGATGATTAGTCAGTGTGAAGATCCAAAGGACGAAGAAACACTAAAAGACGCGGAGCTATTCCAGAATCTTGAGGGGTTATCGATGGAAGTGGTTGGTTTTTCTGTACCTCTCAACTCTGGGTCGAATCGTGCTCATATTTCCTTTGCCCTTGATCATTTTCGACTCACTCCCGCAGACGTGTTAGCAGCACAGGGCTTAGAAGACTTCCAGATGGCAAAAGCAGAAGCGAGTCAATCAGACAGTTCCAAGTGATTAACCTGAGGATCGAGGAGGAATCGTCTTCTTCCGAGAATGAGTTAATACGTTCTTGAACTGATGCGCTATTAATCTCTGCTCAATTCTCATTGAAGGATGATTCATTTGTCGCTTTTGGTTTTAAGTTGCGATTTTTCTGATTGATATGTGAATGGCACTCGATGCAATTTCTCTCCAATCGGAGAGTCGCCTCTTTAGCAGCGTCCATGTTTTTTTGAATGGCCGAATCACTCAGTTCACTGATAGAGAGATCGAATTCGAGACTGAGTTTTTCGTATCTGGGATCCAATAGAAATTCATTAATGGTCTCACTATATTCTTGCATTCTGTTTGCAGCAGTTTCAACGCGGCCTAAGTCTCCATAAATCATTCCATCCAGGATGTCATGCATTGTTTTTGTTTTTCTACGCATGATTTGATTTCTCAGATTTACTCTGTTAGGGTTGCGTTCATGCTCCTCGGCAGCTTGCCATATGAGCTGAAACAATAAAACCATCGCAGCCCCAAACAGCGTGCAGCCTAGCATAACTAAGATCAGTCTGGAATGTCTTTGCAATTTCATCTTCATTCCTACTATAGTAGTTCAAACAATAATGATGATAGTTCAATTCAACAAAGATCATACTCAAAACAGCGGTCTATGTTCTTATTGAAGGCGATAAAGCAGGCAGGTCCCAAAGTGTTCGGCGCGATGGTTGTTTTGGGTATGGCAAACTTTGGAACAGGCTTCTGATTCATTGTAGAGGGGGTAGAGATTTGAGACCAGCAGGAGTCATGGATTAATCGGCATGGCGTTAAGGAAGGCAAATGGAACGGGCCAGTGTCCGCGTTCCGTTTTCCTCTTGTCTCGAGGCTCGATTATTCTGTCCCTGAACCTTTTTTTATTTGTCGCAAAAGTAATTCGTTGGACAGTTTCAATTCACTAATCCAGATATAAATGTGACTCACATTTCAGAAAGGCTCAGACTGTGGAAGCCGTGAATCTGTCGGGAGATCTCGATCTGTCAATGCTGGATCAGATTCCGTGGATCGAATTATCACACGCATACGGCGCAGCCATCGATGTGCCTGAGCAGATTCGTGCGCTGATGACTGCCGACAAAGACGAACGCGGCGGTCTGCTTTGGGGGTTTACCTCGAATCTCTTTCACCAGGGAAGCGTGTACTCGGCGACGGTCGCTGCAATTCCGCTCTTTCAGCAACTTTTGCGGTATCAGTCGGTTGCCGAAAAACCGTTGATCCTCGAACTCCTGGCAAACTTTGCACTTGGATATCCTGAAGATTTGGATTACGTCAAGCTCAATGAATTTGTAGGACATAGTAAGCGTGAATATTCACACGCCAATGATGAGTATGGGCGAGAATGCTATTTGGGTGTAGCCGCAGGTATGCCGTTGTACGAAGCCCTGCTGGACGATGATCATCCCCGCACTGTAATTTCAGCATGCTACCTAATGGCATTTTTTCCGGCTCACGCATTCGAGAGTTGTCCCAGACTATTGGCGATTTCCTCTGATGAAACACAATCCGATTTCGTTCGCAGCTCGGCACTGATTGCGTGCAGCTATTTGAATGGCGGTTCAGTTGCAGAACAGTATTTCGACCTCCTGTCAGATCTGCTCAAAAATGGCTCTGTCGAATTGGACACCCCGGTATCCTTACTTGTCGCTACTGCCGCGTATTGTGCTTTACGAAAGCATGAACGGCCGAAGGATGAATCTCAACGAGCCCTGGCAATGCAAGTGGCCGAACAAGCGTTGCAAAACGATATACTATTGCCGGATGATGGTGTGTATCCGAAGCCTGCCCAATTTGATGCCGATGATTTAGTAGGATACTCTCAACAGCTCTATAACCCGGACGAGGCATTTCCCTGGGGAGATTTGCTTTTACGTCTCGAAAAGGTCACAAGAAAAAAATCGGCAGCTTTGAAAGCACGCAGACAGCGTGAAATGTCACTTCGGAAACGAAAGTGGTTAGATCCATCAATTTACAAAGTCCAACCAAATGCCTTTGACCGTGATAATGTGTTGGCAGCCGTTCGCAGGCTGCACGCCTGGCTGGATGTCAAGCGTGATAAGCTACCACAGGACGTCCTTGATGAATTCGAGCCGTTCAAACCGTATCTCGATCTGGTCTGGGACGAAGTTCTGAAACTGCTCGACAGCGACGACCGATTTGTCAGCACAGCGGCACAGAGTTTGGTACAGCATGCGACGCCTTTGTCGGATACAATCATCAATTCCCTGATTGACCGCTTGTACGACGGTGACACACGTCTGGCCAACGTTCTCAAGGAATGTTCACTCTCAGAACAACAATGCGAGGGCATGTGCGACCGGTTAGTGTCGGGTCGCTTTGAGTCAGGCTTTGGCAAGAACCAGGAAACGTATCGTGAAATTGTCTGCAAACAAGGCACGGACGAACAACTCTGGAAATTGTTTAATCACATTCCGTCCGCCGATCGCACTTGGGCTCGTCTGGCACTGATCGAACGCGGCCTACTCGATGAACACGACCCACGTGTTTATGATATCCAAGCAACCGACTGTATGTCGAACAATCTCGGCCCCTCTATTGGAGCCCGTTACAATTTTGCAAAGTCAAACGATTACCAGGAGTGGTTCTTTTCTAATTACCAGGACCTTGAAAAAGAAAGACGCTGGGCTGTGATCGAAGCGATGGAGCAGTTCGGTGCTGATCTTACAAAACAGGAAGAAATACTGCGCACGACCATTGTTAGAGAAGAATTTCCGTTGCTGAAAGCCAAGCTGATTCGGCTCATGAACGGTTTCAATCCGGTAACGCGGGAGCATTTGCAGTACCTGTTTTCATTGCTGAGTGCGGATGCTTCAACAGTGGAACGGTCTGCCATTGTGACGACCTTAGGCAATTGGTTGAGTCGCGGACTCGATGACCGGATTATTCCGGAACTATTGAAGCTGACGTCGGACGAATCGGTTTCCGTCCGACGCATCGCTTTGAGTGTGATTGCCTTCGGAAACGGTCCGGACACGAGACACGGTGATGATAAGATCGCTGTCGAAATCGAAGGCGCCTCGGATGTGTTGAGAGACGCGCTCAGTGATGATGACGAACAGATCCGTCGTCTGGCCATTTATCATTTATTTCGTCGGAAGGTATTGAGTCCGGATGATCTGACCCTCGTCATATCGAAAGAAGAGTCCGACCGGGTATTAAGTGAAGCGATGCTTGCCGCAGCACTGCTTCCACAAGCAAACCGATTTGGCCTCGAAGAAAAAAGCCGCGATTTGGCCAAAAAATACACGCTGACATCAAGCGTATTGAGTTGGGTTAACCATCGATCTTGAAAGTTTCATTTTTCGACTCAACTCTGCTGCGAACAAGTTCATTTTTGTCCTGCATCATCTTCACCACGATTGTCGATAAAGTCTACTGTTCGAGTGCTTAAGTTGAAGTCGAACGTGAGGACTTCTTTTGGAAGCTCTATCTTCGAGATGTTGTCAGGTTGTTTTTTATTTTCAGCTTTGTCCTTTAATTTGATCGGAACTTTTTGGGCTGTCTGAGTATTTCGGTCGCTGCAAAACAATACATAACGGCCGTCAGGCGAAAATGTGAGGCTGGCGATTTTTTTATCGAGACCAAGACTGTCAGATTCCAATCGCTGCGGTGGATCAAACGATCCAGGCTGAACCGAGTAGAGTGCCATTCCCGCTTTCGTTTTTCCTACAAAGATGCAACGGCCCGTAGCCGGTGAAAAAATCGGAGAAGCAACCCCTACGTCGAGCCGATCGCCAATCCGCCAGAGAATTTGTTTGACTTTGGCCTGTTCAGGTTGAGAGACATCGATCAACGCGATGCCATGACCATTTTTCGTAGACAACAAAGCCACAATTGTCTGCCCGTCGCCTGCCCAATTCGGAGTTGAGAAAATCTTGTGATTGGCAATTTGAATAAAACTTTGTTTACCGGTTTCAACATCCAGCAACGTCACTCGCGCCGGGCTTGAGAAACTGGTAATTAGCAGTTGGCGGCCATCGGGCGACCATTTAGGAATCCCATAACCACCCAGTCTACGACGATTAGCACCGTCGCTGTCCATCAGCCATATGCCTGCTTTGGCTCCCGTTACTTTATTACTGTTCAGAAGGAACGCAATCTGTTTGCCATCGGGTGAGAAGACAGGGCAACTACCCGCGCCGAGATCCGAGGTCTCTGTGGATGACTTGGTGATGTCAATCTTAATTAACCGAGTTTTGAGCCAGTCTTTGCCAGGTGTTGCATCAAACAAAATCTGCCGGCCTTGAGCGGACCAGCAGGGCGAGCCGATATAGGTTAAGTTTCCGTGCGGTTCGTCAGCCACCAACGTCACTTTTCCTGTAGCGACCTCGATCGCAAACAAGGAAAGCTGTTCCTGTTGGACCGTTGGTGTTGCTGGGTGCTTGCTGAGCAACTTGATCGTGCGTTGGACAGAATGCGTTACTTTGCGTTCATTTGACTCTTTCTTCTCAGTTGCGATGGGGTCTGTACTACCTTGAGCCAAGCCGATGCTGCTGCCGGCAATGACAATCGAGAGCACAAATACTGAAACAACAATGGCGGCAGCGTAGTTCGGTTGCATGCGAATCATGGTGATTCTCCTCTCATCAAGAAGATCGGTAATGCGGTCTTCCAGCTTCCAATCAGTATTGAAAATGCCCACCGAGGTAGACAATAAACGGGGCCGAGGCAACATTTGTCCCAGGCGAAACAGAGTTTTTGAATATTCAACAGGATCGACAGTGGACAGTACATAATTGTCGCAGATCTCTTCTCGCGCACGGGCTAATTGGCGGTTGAGTATCCTTACGAGTGGGTTCAGCCAGTACAACGCGGCGACCAGTTCCTGAAGTAAAACTACGAATTGATCTCTGCGCAGTAAATGTGCCATTTCGTGAAGTAAAATGTTTCGCAATTCATTTTCGCTTAGAATGGCAACGATTTTTGTGGGCAGAATAATTTGTGGTCGAATGATTCCTGTCATCATTGGCCCCGCGACATCGGGAGAGCAAACGAGGGGGGGCATCGACTTAATATTCAGGACTCGACGCACCTGTGCCACAATCTTGCTCTGGTCTTCCAGCATTAAGGGATGTGCACGGCGGATGATATGTTGTATCTTCCCGATACTTCGAATGATTCCCAATAAGGTAAGACACAAACCCATTAACCAGATCAAAATAAATACGTTGGCTACAAAATGGGTCAGACTATGGTGAGTCCAGGCCTGATTGTCGTTATCAAGGACAAGGGGATCAGCTGTGGTTGTCATGCTGGGGGGCTTAATGAAACTGGATTCGATGTTTCCTTCGTTGTTGACTTCATTCATACCAACGACTTTTTGAGCGGATGGGGCTGCAGTGACTTTGGGTAGTTCAACTGGTTGCCTGTTTGTATTGGGCTGCAGACTCGTTGCTGAATTCGATGCGAATGGGACTGAGATTACTCCGATCCCTTGATTTGCGAATATGACGGTCAATACAGGGATCATGATCAAACCCAGGAGTGCAGATATCAGTACGCAATGCTGAACCGAGGCCCTTTGTCGCAAGAAACGAGCAGCGAGTAATGCCAGAGTCACCAACACCGTACTCTGCACAAGCACATTGATCAGGAGAACCAATGCATCAACGCCAGCAATTTCATTCCACAGGTCAGTCATGACTGTGCCTTTCGTTTTCCTGTTTTTTTGTCCTGTGACTGATCCAATATTTCGCGAATACGCTGTACTTCTTCGCTGGTCAAACCGCGATAATCCATTAAGGCTGTCATCAATCGTTCGGGGTGTCCGCCGCAGGCTTTATCAACCATCTCGACCACACGCGCACCCAAACTGACTTCTCGCGGTACGAGAGCAGAATAAAAATAGGTACGGCCGATGACCCGATGCGTCAACCAGCCTTTGTCCTCCATGCGTTCTACCATTGTCCGCACAGTATTCCGCGCTACATCACGCACTTCACTTAATATTTGACGGATCTCAAAGACTGACACCTCGCCTTTGTCCCACACGATCTCCATGATTTCTCGCTGTCCCTTCGAGAGTGGAACGGGACTCGACTTGTGATCTAATTCTGACATGCGCTTTCCTTTAAACTAACAATGTAGTCATTGTGGCTACATTTGTAGTCATTGTCAATAATTACTTTTAAATTTTCACAAATTATGGAATTCCCCTGATCTCTTGGGACATGATTCACAAAACAACGATGCAGGAGTTTTTACTGGTAGACTCAACCACTAAGTCTTGTCTTTTACCGTGACTGCAACGAATTAAAAGATTTTTGTGATGCGAAGCAGATGTGGCTTGCCTGTGATTGCGACCTGCCATCTACGCAACAAATCGAATGGTAATTGATCAGAGAAGAATGTCTTTGCGTATGTATTAGTAGTCGATATTGTGTGGTCATCTAACGCTTGGCCGAGGAGGCAGGCTTCTGATTCTTCAGATGTCTGGTGAAGAAGTCATCAGACACATCAAGCATCTTATCAAACCAGATTTGTTTACCAAGGAACGGATGAGGAGCGTCTTTAATGATAGTGAGATCGGAACGGATACCTAACTGATCCATTTGTTGTCGAAATGTGTCTGCATGTGTGCTGGGGTCGTCTCGTTCGCCCGAAATGAACAAGCAGGGCGGGTCGCCTTGATCGAGGTGGTGCAGAGGTGAGGCGAGACGATAAGTCTCTAGTTTATCCTCTTGTGCTCCGTTGAGAAACTGCCTCCAAATCTTGCCACGATCTTTTGCCTTCGAAATTTCCCGCGTTCGTTGGGACTGCAGATCCGTTTGGGCACCCATCGGCACGGCTGCCTGAATTGTACTGCTGAAGTTCGGATTTCCTCCTTCCCCCTCAAGCTCATCTACCCCAGCCGACGTTGCAAGCAACGCCGTTAAATGGCCACCAGCGGAAAGCCCGATCGCACCGATGTTCGCGGTGTCGATGCCATATTCTTTTGCATTCGCCCGCAGAAAACGGACTGCCGCCTTGCAGTCGTGAATTGCGGCCGGAAAAGGTGCTTCACCACTTAAACGATACGAAATCGTGGCGGCAACATATCCGCGTGCGGCGATCGCTTGCGCAACCTTTTCGTGATTGACTCGATTACCTTTAGCCCAACCTCCACCGTGAATACACACAACTGCGGGTAACTTCCCCCAGGCTTTTTTGGGCCGATACACATCCATTTCCAATGTGCGATTACCATAGCGTGCATAAGTTACACCCCGTTTCACATTCAGGCTGTTGAGCGTTGCCTGTGAAATTCTGGTTCGGCTATCGGCGTGAGTTTGCGGTGGCGCCTCTCCTGCCGGACGAGCGTCAAGCCGCATTTCCTCCTGGAATAGAACTGCCATACCGCGTAGTTTGCGAGTGATCTCACGATTGCGGACCAGCCTGGATTCTCCCGGGTCTTTTTCCAGATCATACAGCTCAAGACTCGGATTCAAATAGAGTTTCCATTGATGCCAGCGCACAGCGGACAGCGTGCCCTGACTACCATGATAAAAAAACGCGTTGTTATATTCGTTGCGGCGGATCAAGGATGCCCATTCGAGGGGTGGATTCCAACGACGCCGAAGCGGGACCGACGCGTTAAGTGATTTTTTCATTCCCGGAGGGGGAACGATCCTGGTCTTACCTTTCAACAACGGGCTGATATCGCGTCCATCTATGACACGATCTTTGGGGATGGTAATTCCCGCAAATGTTGCAAGCGTTGGATACCAGTCCATCGCGCGGACGACTTCGGAAGATTCTGCATTCGATTGTAACCCCAGTCCGGGTCCCCAGGCGATTGCCGGCACGCGAATACCACCTTCATAAGTCGAAAGCTTACGTCCGCGAATTTTTTGTTCGGGTGTGCGTCCCGGCCCGCGGCCGTTGTCAGAGGCGTAAATCACGATCGTGTTGTCATCGATGCCTGACTGTTTCAGCGAGTCAAAAATTCGGCCGACATTGTGGTCGAGTTCCTGAATGGCATCGCCATATACTCCCCAGTTTGAGCTGCCCTTGAATTTTTTGCTCACTCCGAGTGGATTGTGGAGCATTGTATGTGGGAGATAGAGAAAGAACGGAGTCTTTTTGTTCTGTTCGATAAAGCGAATCGCTTCATCGGTATAGAGCTTTGTCAGTTCTGTCGGATCGGCCGGACGTTTGACAACCTTGCCGTTGCGTATCAGAGGTACCCCTCCTTTGTCCTTGAAATAGACGATCTCAACCGGGTCCAGATTGTGAAGTAGTCCGAAGTAGTGGTCAAACCCCTGATTACGTGGCAGGAACGATTCATGAAAACCGAGGTGCCACTTACCAATGCAGGCGGTAGCGTAGCCGTTACCCTTAAACAGTTCAGCAAGCGTTAATTCGTTGGGGTGGATACCGGAGCGTGAATCTGCCCGATGCACCCAGATTTCGTTACCAACCCGACGTGAGTAACAGCCGGTCAACAATCCTGCGCGAGACGGACTGCAAATGGGAGCCGCCGCATAGTAGTCTGTAAAGCGCGTTCCCTCCTTTGCCATTGCATCGATCCGTGGTGTCTTCACCTCAGTCGCTCCATAGCAACCCAGATCGTAGTAGCCTTGATCATCAATCAAGAGAAAGACGATATTGGGGGGACGGTCGGAAAAGGCCTTCAATGAAGCGGGATAACTAGAAAGAAGCACTCCTGCCAACAAAGTCCAGCCTATCTTGCTTAATCGACCTTGATACATCTATCTTCCTTCTTGATTCGTTAATGCTTATGTTCTGATGCACCAATCCGCTTCAACTCTTCATAAACCATTGAAACGGATTAATTTCTTCCTGAGCCTGCCTGCTGTTCGATGTGTCGCTGTATAAGCAGGATCCTTTTTATGCAATTCAGTCTATCTCTAACACCAGGAGGCGACAACTGTTGAGTTTTTGTCCTGGATTGACCCGAAGATAAGAGAGTGAAATGGAAGAAGTTTCAGGAACTGACTTCGATTTGTTGCAAATGATGTCTTGTGATTTGAGGGTTGGTAAAAGTCTGGCAGTTAGATCCCTCCGCCTCAAACGTCTAGTTTAACAGGCATTCAGTACTTGTCTGGGTGCTGGAATGTGTTTATATGTTTATGCTTTGGGGTCGTATTGCCTTAAATCGTAGATCATTGTAAAGTTCTCGGGCAAAATTATCAGATTGATTCAACAATCTGACTGAATTCATGCGTCTAAAATTCGGTTGTTTTTTTGCAACACGAATGATCGGTTCCCGCGTATAATAGGGTGCAGGCTAAACCAGCTCGCTGCCAGATGGTAGCAATTTAACTGAATTGAGGCGACTCGTGGCACTCACTGACATTGATAAGAATTTGCTCAAACGCTGTCTGGCGGAAGAGCCGGGTGCATGGAAGGATTTTGTAGACCGGTTCATTGGTCTGTTTACGCATGTGATTCATCACACCGCCCACGCCCGCAGTGTTCGGGTTACTGACAGCGACGTAGATGACCTCCTTTCTGAAGTCTTTCTAGTTCTGTTGGCAAACGACTATCGGGTGCTGAGCAACTTTCGCGGGAACAGTTCACTGGCGACCTACCTGACCGTGGTTTCTCGTCGTGTGGTTGTGAAAAAAATGGTGGAACGTCGCATGGCTGAAGCCTTGGGGCATGTTGCCACACAATCGAAGTTAGAGAGCATTCCTGATGAACAATCTCGTCAGCAACAATTGCAGGAAGATCAGGAAGAAATTCAGAACATGATCAAGCAACTACCTGCTGCAGATGCGCAGATCGTGGAGCAATACCATTTGCAGGGAAAGTCCTACCGCCAGATCAGCACGGATCTGGACATTCCTGAAAATTCGATTGGACCTACGCTCTCGCGCGCACGGAGCCAGATGCGAGACACCAAACCAAAGACACGTACGCTCTAAAAAAGCAGACGATTCTGGTTCAGTGTGTTTTCTATCAGGTTTCATTGTCTAGGTGATAATCTAATACGTATTCCAGGATTTGGAATTTTACTAAAAAGGTCTTCTGCCGGGCGGCGGCCCTGGTGGCCTTCCCCCTGGACCAGGTCCACGCTTTTGAAAGCTGGGATCTGGCGTTCCCCGGTAATGACGGGGAATGAATGGAAAATCTTCCGTTAAATAATAATGGTAAATCCCCTCAGGGTATTCGGGAGTCACTCCTACGCGACCATTACATTCGTCCAAATCTCCTGAGTCGGCGACAAAGACATAATCTGCGACAAATGTTCCATCGTATTGACCGCGGGGACCGTTAGGTCTTCTTCCCTGTTTGATCTGATAGCTTGATTTCATTTTCTTGATTTTGCTCTCGGGATCATTCGCGTCGGTATACCCATATTGGGAATAAATTGGGAACCCATCTGCTGCGTATCCAATAGCAACAACCTGTCCCGGCTTGCCTAATTTTGAAATCAGAGCATGAGGTAAACCATGATAGTGGTAGCTACCCGTGGGTTGAACATGTGCATTACTCTGATCGAGTCCCAGATTGATTTTTCCGGACAATGCTTCATAATTCCAACCAGATCGCCGATTTCGATTCCAATACTCGGCAGTGCCCGGGTCGAACAGAACACCATTGAGAGCAACTCCAAATGCGGAATGCCCGGCAGGAGTCATATTTCGTGCCACTTGTGGCTTGGCAGGAATTCTCAATTCCTGACGTTGTGGACGTATCGTATTCGGATTGTTGCGATTCGGAAAACGCCCCGTTTCGTGATCAGGTATCCCATTGGAATAGATATAGCGGTAATTTCCTTTAGTGACGATCTTCACCTGATTTGTAGCTCGATTCCCTCCAAAATCAGGGAGAAAACCGGGAGGCGGAAATCCAAACAGTGGCACTGAGTTAAGCAAACCGATGGCGGACCAGAATACGAGCAATCGGATCATTTAGCTGTCCTCTTCATGGGAATCATACATGCTGTGAAAATCATAAGTTCTTTATCTTATGAAATAACGGGCCAATGAGACTAAAATCCACTGCCTTTTTAGGGTTTTCTTATGATAAGCTTTTGGGCGGTCCAGGTGTCGACTTCGGGAATGTACTATTATACTGACTCGAGACGGGCGTTCTGTTGACAGTTACCATTCGAGGAACAAAAATCGAGACATCAGGTAATGAGTCACCTGATAAATGCCTGGTGCTAAATTCTCTCAATCAAGGATTGAACGACCCCTCAAACCGATTCTACTGAATCTGGAAACGGATTGGACCCATGCTGTCAAAACCAACACATCGGACGTTTGCATTCCCAAGCTTATTAATGCTGCTTTTGATATTATTGCTGAATTCTTCGGCAGTTCTTCAAGCCCAAACAAAACCGGTCAAAACGGGATTCGTCAACGCAACCTATCAAGACCAAGCAAGTGAACACCGATATGTCGTGTTTATTCCCAAGGCTTACTCACCGGAGAAAAAATATCCGGTGATTCTGTTTCTGCATGGCGCTGGTGAACGTGGAAACGATGGTCTCAAGCAAACACAGGTCGGGCTCGGTCCGATCGTGAAACAGCAAGCGGATGATTTTCCGTTCGTCGTTGTGTTTCCCCAAGCAGAGAACATGAAAGAACGTTTATTGGGAGGTTGGTTAGCGGAGACCAGTGATGGTAAACGGGCGCTCAAAATTCTGGATGCGGTAATGCAGGACTATTCTATTGACGCCCGTCAACAAATTTTAACAGGCTGGTCGATGGGAGGCTATGGTGCCTTCAGTATGGCGGCAGCATTTCCTAAACGCTGGTCAGCCGTTGTACCCATGTCAGGTGGTGGAAAAACCGAATGGGCTTCAAAATTGAAAGAGGTTCCGATTTGGGCCTTTCACGGTGCCGACGATCGCGTTGTACTTCCCGTCGAGTCAGAACGGATGATTAAAGCGATCAAAGAGGCGGGTGGCACTCCACGTTTTACCGAACCGAAGGTGGGACATGATGTCTGGAAAGTGGCCTACACAAAGCCGCTCTTCGACTGGATGCAAAACCCTTCTCTCGTTCCCGATTCCAATGCACCATTGCTGGTCAAGCCAGATCGAAAACAACCGGCGGACGTCGACCCGAAGAGTCCTTTCACACCAGCATTAATTATCGACGATGCCGTCTCGGTACGCCTGGGAAATCAGTTTCTGAAGTCGTTAGCCGACGCCGTTCCCAGTATGGTTCCCAAAGATATGTTGGTCGGACGTATCAATGACATTTACGATTCGACTGTCGCCCAGGGGCGCAGCTTCTCTGTCCAGTTTTCCGGAATCTCGTATCAAGGTGAATTAGCCAGAGCGGCCATTGAAGCCTATGCGGCAGGCACCCTCAACATTCAACTGGGTATCCAGAAAGTGAACCTTTCGATCAATACGACTTATGTTTCCGGTAACCGTCACTCTGCCGTCGCCGGCCCGATTTCCGTAAGTATCGGCTATCAGCGCCCCGTCTGGTTGAGCTTTGATGTGAGACCTTATATTCAGAACAACCAGATTCGGCTTCGACTATTGCGCACCCGCTTTAATATTCCACAGGATAACTGGAATGTTTCCGGACCCTATGGTGTTTCCACACGGGGCATCGGCATGACATCAGACAGAGTTTCTAGTGGTTTAGTCAGTGGGATTTATGGCAGTAAAGGACGAATTGAACAAGAAGTGAAAGCCATCGTACCGGGGTTGGTTGATGAGTTGGAAAAGCAGTTGAACTTCGACGAAGCGAGTGACATCGTCGATGCCATTTGGCCTTTACCCGTCTATCATCCCCGCATGAGACTCTCACCCAGTGAAGTTTCCACCGATAAAAAAGGGATTTCATTGAGCTTTGGACTAACAATCGCTGCCCTGGATTCCACCAAACCCCAGGCAAAAGTCAAACGACTGACATCGCTAGGCAGGCCCGTAAGCGACATTCCCAAAGTGTCCGATTTGCAAATCGGAGTGGCCCCCAGCATGCTCAAACCGTTAACAGACATGCTGGTCGAGGCAGATATCGCGCGGATTCCAGTCTTGGACATCCCCGGTCATTCTTTTGATCCCCTGGCCGATCCGAAAACGCTGCAACAAGTGTTTCCTGACTTAAAACGATACGGTGACAATGTGCAAATCTGGTCAGAGCTGATTTTAACGAAACCGATTCAGGTAGAAGATGGAGGGAAAGCCAAAAAAGATGGCCGAAATCAGTTCCGGTTTGTCGTACCTCAAGCTGCGATTTCCCTGGCGATCAAGAAGTCAGCATCGGATAAAGAGTGGATTCCCTTTGCCGAATATTCCCTGGCGGTGAGTCAGGATGTCGAACCGGATATTCAGGAACCCACTTATTCCAAGCGGACACTACGTCTGGATTGGGAAGGAGACTCTCAAATCGGCGGGAATGCGCGCTTTGCTCCGAAGTATCAACCACAGGACGCAAAAATCAATCAGAAAAAAATGCAAGAACTTGTACAAGCCGCCTGGGATGGCTGGACCAAACAAGGCCCCGCCTCCACCACCGTCATTCCTGATATTGAATTAGGCTTTGGCAGATATCGAGTGAATCAGGTCAACTGGGCTGCCCCACAATTATTGGCGACATTCTCAGTACCGGAACTCAAGATTACCAATCTGACTAAAAAGGAAATCGAGTACGAACTCAAAAGTCCTTACAGCGATTGGGGTGGACCTTATAAATTGAAACCAGGGGAGTCCCATGCGTTCGACACAGCGACGCCGCTCACGTACCGGCGCTCGGTCAACAATCGCAGGGAAGTTTACACGTTATCGGCCGGTTCACATTACGAATTTCAATCAGAGGGTGATGCCCAGAAAGTGGTGCTCTACGAAGCAGCCGATAACTGATCAGTTTTCGGTGGTGGGACTTTCGGAAGAATGAACGTGACTTTCGTGCAGCGCGAAGGAACTCGTTTCTGTCAGAGTGGTGGGTGAAATTCCCATGAAGAGAATCAGTGCCATCGCAGGACTGAACGCGAGACAGGCAAGTCCGAGTTTTTCGTTGAGAGCAGTCTTTTTGTCGTCATTCAGAGCATATGTCTCCTGGTGTTCCTGCTTTACAAGTTGCCAGAACGCGCGTATCAAAGTGAGATTGAACAACAGCGTGCCCAGCAGGTAGCAAAAGCCAATAACGAGACTTTGATTGACAAGACTCCAGAGAAAAGCGATCAGTGCAGTGAAGCCTCCCAGTCCAGGTGCACCGATGAGTGTCATGACTGAGAGTGCTGAAACCATAAGGAGCAGTTTGTTGGTTCGACTGAATTTCTGATCGGAGATCAGCGGAGTTGTCAGTAAGAGGAGACAGCAGGCGAGGCCTTGAATCACGTTCAACAAGATGAAGTTCGAGACGGACGCTGATCCAGCTGTAAATAAAACAGTCAATGTTAAAGCAGTCTGTCCGATTAAAAACCAGACAACGATTTGCAACAGGTCGCGGCGGACAAACGCAATGAGTGCCGCCAGTAGAAAACCACAAGCGCCCCAGAACGCCAGAACAGAAGAGAGCTGGGAACCAACTGTAGAATTCAAGGGAATCATAAAGCGGATCATGCCGTAAATGCAGATTTTTGTTATCAGTGCCAACAGCACCAGATACCAGCCGACCGGAAGTGGTTTAGAGAGGGGCTGCGCTGAGACAACATGCAACCACTGTGTCACACCGTAATGTACGGGAAAGAACATACCTTTGATCGTAAAGCCCGTCAGCAGAAGTAAGAATATCCAGGGCGAAATCGTACTCCAATAAGCCTTGGCCAGTGGGTAGAGTGACAAGTCGCTGGCGGTGCCCTGCAAAAGCTGAGTCATTTGAAATGTGACCGGCTGTGGTGCTTCGAGTAGGACTCCCTGCATCCACTGATAGCCAACGGCCGCCAATAACAGCCCGCCGAGAATGAGCCCATCACCAAGAAACTGCAAGTACATTGTGCTTTCAAATTCATCACGGAAACGAGAACCGCTCCAGAGACGGATCAGGCAGAGCATACAAAACGTGGTGAGCAGTAAAAAAGAAAGAAAACTGATGAGATCATATGAGACCAAGACGCCTGTGAGCACTGACTGTAAAAGCAGCAGGAGAAAATAATGCAATCGTGAAGCATCAATTATCTGGTGCGAAAAGAGAACCAGAATCGGCCACAGGCAGGTTGGCAGCAATAAAAACCAGACGCTCGTGGAATCGAGAGACCATTTGAAGGTACGTGGAGAGACAGCATCAGATTGAGCAGATGTCACTTCAGGAAGTTTCAGAGTAACAGAGATTTGGCGCGTCGGTTGTGAGTCTATTTGCTCTTGCGTGCCTTTTCTGAAGGGAGCAAATATCACAGTTCCCAGGATCAGAACAGTGACAATCGTATTAGAAAATGAAGTCCAGCGATTGAATTCAAGTCCTAATTTTGAAATCCCCCATCCAAAACAGGCGCCGGCAACTGGCATCGCGACCAGTAAAACGGGTGCCAGCGAAATGATGGGATTCAGGAATGAGTTCATGTATGGCTCGAAGCGAATTTGATTTCGTAAGCAGTAAGAATTTTGAAACGAACGACGGTGCTTAGATCTACAATATCAGTATCACGATCATCAAAATGGAAAGGGTAAACAGCAAAACCAGAGTCTGGAATGCAAATTGGCCATTCTGCATCTGATGTAAAATGTGTCCCCAGTAACGAGGAGTCTTTTCGAGAGAAGCCCGACTGAATCGATTGAGAATCCAGCCATCAAGTAGGAACATCATTTTTGCGATGACATGCAGGGGATTGATCAATGTCTGGTTCAGAATTCGAAGAGAATAGAAATGGGACTGTCCCAGATTAATGAACGCGGACTTTGGTTTTTCCGTTGATGTGCTGACATCTGTTTTTGGCGCGCACATCCAGGCCAGAACCATTGATAATATGATTGCCATACAGAACACGCTGCACAAGAACCAGTCACGTTCAAACGGATTTTCCATTCCCTGCCTTGTCAACCCAGGCCAGACTTGCTGGAAGAATGGGACTGACAATAAGAGGAATATACCGGTCAGGCTGATCAGAAGCGAGATTCCCCAGAGTGGGAGCAGGGACATCTTCCATGAAGAAGTAGAAGACGTCCATTTGAAATTGAGTGAAAAATAAAACCGGGCGAATCCGAATGTAGTTCCAGCGATATTCAGGATCATCAACCAGACCATCAATTCGGCACGCGTGTCACTTGCCATGCTTCTAGCTAAAATTAATGGATCGAGCAGTGAACCAAGGCCAATGAGCTCAGCCACCATGAGCAGTAAATAACAAATTTTAAACGCAGTCAAAGAATGTGCAGAAAGGGCATTGGCTCGCAACAGGCAGATCATCGGAATCAAGACTGAGAAAACACAGCCGTCAAGTAAGATCATTGTCAGGACCAGAGATAGCGAATGAGGGGCATTTATTCCTAGAATCGCAACCCCCATTCCCCCCAGAGTAGTAGAAATCCAGCACAGGAAGCGATCTCCGTATTGACGGGGAGAGAGACTCATCGCGGAAAACATCGTCAGAAATGCGGAGGCACTTCCTACCTGAATCAACAGCCGTTGATTAGCTTCGTCTGCCTGCAATATTGGTGAGCAGCGAAGTAGTAAAAACAGGCCCGCTGGTAGCGCCAACAGGTTTAACACAGCTAGAGACGAAGAACTCCAGGGACGTTCATTGCTGAGGACAAGTGTGGAAGCGGGAAACAATCCCAGTCGAGGCAGGGCGGCAAAGAAGAGCACGACTCCGATTCCTGGCAGTGCGGCAGAGTTTTTGATGTGGACGGCCTGGATGGCACTCGGATGCAGGCATTGCAGGTAACTCACTGTTTTGAAATTGTCTGCAATCAAAAACACAGCCAGAAGCAACATGCCGTCCGAAAACGCATTCCAGCCCCACCATTGTCGACGTGGTTGTTCTGAGAGAGTGTCAAAGTTGAGAGTGACTTCATGCAGCAGGTTCATGCTCATTGATAAACAGAACCAGAAAAACAGTAATTGGAGGAAATTCGTCGAGAGCACGATGCCACTCGTGGCGAAGAAGCACATTAAAAACAGGAGCGAAGTAAAACGACTGCTGGAGTGGGAAGTTGAAGCGAAAGGAACAGACCATGTACTATTCAATACTAGATAAAAGAGTGAAACTAACGAGATCAGCATAAAAAAGGAAAGGCTGAGGGGGTCAAACAGGACACCAATCTGCAGAGCCACTTCCGGGTGATCTGAAAGTGTGAGCCAATGTAATAAAGTCTGAGAATATGATTGACTGTGAATTGTGGATCGGAAAAAAAGTGTTGATGTCAACGCCACTATGGTTGTGAGTGAGACGCCAATCAGGGCGGGCCAGCGCGGATTGCCTTTTAGCACGCGAAGACCAATCAGCGCTGAGACAATCACCATCACAAAGGGGATAATCAAACTCAGTTGAAGTAACAACGTGATGGTTTTAGCCACGATCGCGCGTTCCTTCCTGACTCTGGGAAACACTCTGTGGTTCGTCGGTTCCTCTTACCAGGTTGTCCTGTTCCTCGGATTCGCGTAGTCGAAATATGAGTGCGGCGAGTGTACTGAGCAACGTCAAAACGAGAAACAGGATGATGAGAAAATAAAGATTTCCTTCTCGTGAGTTTTGGTACTGACTATAGCTCGTAAAAATCAGGCCCGCTCCCTGCAACCAGATTAAGAGTGAGAACACGGTTGCAAGTGCATTTCGCTGCAGCAGCATCCCCAGAAAGCCGAGTACAATCAGCGTGATGGCGATGAAGAGGTGATTATGCAGCATGGGTAACGCATGCAGTAAGACCATCTTAGTGAGCCTCCCTGTTGTGATTCTGATTTGAGCGAGTGCTTTCGGTTTGAAGCGCCAGCAGATGGGAGACTCCCACAAAGGAAGCTGCGATAAAAATCAGTATCAGGATGAAGGTCGGCCAATGTTCTGTTAAGAATCGTTGAATTAAAACAGTTGAAAGAACAGTTGTTGTTTCCGCTGCCTCGATGGAATGTGTTGATGTGGAGCCCCATTCTCGATGAACAACCCACAGACAACTGCAAAGTAACAATCCACAGACCAGACAGGACAGAAACGGTTCGCGAAACGGGGTCTGGTGCTCTGTACTCTCAGAATCTATATCTTGATGTGTCACACCGTGCCACAAAAACAGGATCACACTTCCACCTGAAATCAACCAGCACAATAACACGACAGGTAAGACAGCGGTTTGGAGAAATAAGAGTCCACTTGTCATAAAGGAAATCGTCGCCGCTGTCATCGACCATTTCAAATCAGAAGAGAGCACAGCAGCAGCAGCCGAACCCAACACGATCATTCCCGTTAAAAACTGGCTGACCAAAATGACAATTTCGCTGGGGCGAGTGCTTTGTTCCTCTGAGAGTGGTTGTCCGAACCAGAAAAATAAAATCGCTAATGCAAGCATAGATAGTGCAGGCCATCCCCAACGGAGCTTCGTAGCAGAACTTGTTTGCGTACTCACGTATCCGTAAATGCCTGTTATTATCAGCAGCACGAGTACGGCCAGCGTCAAAAACGGTAAATTGTCTGCCGAACCTGGCAGGTAAAATAAAAGTTCGTCCATTTCACATCGATTCCTGAAGGGAGTTCTATGAGTGCTTCCTGAGTGATGTCGCTGGTGGAATGTGAAATTTGGGAGCGATCAGTCCACTCCAGATCGCCAGCAAACTAAAATTAAGTAACACATGCATCCAGGGGTCCGACATCCCCAAAACGTGGAATGCCAGAAATGAGGCCGTCAATGCGATCAATGCCAGCCACAGTGTTGATTTCCAAAATGATGGCATAAATAACCATCCCCACTTTTCAAAATGGACATGGAATCGTTTCACCAGTAGTAACAAAATAAGAAACACCACGGGTAAAGTGAGAAACTGTATTATTTCACCGGGGGTATTTTGTATTTCCGCGGGTGAAAAACAGGTGCGACTGCCAACGACGGTCATTGTAATGATTAACAGGCTGATCAGCATGCGCAATTCACGAATCCAGTAGTATACCTGTTTTTTATTACTGGTAAGTGTCGTGTTGACCATAAAATAGGGGCCGAGCAATGCCAGAATCAGTGCCAGGCTTCCCAGTGGTTGCAGCAACACCAGCCACACTGTAGAAACCGCAGCCGATGTGCTGTGATTGTCGCCAAGTCGAAGATAATACGCGAGTGAGCTCCACGCGAAGAGCAGGGGTAACCAGAAGAAACTGTTGAGACAGAGTACTGCATATCGGTTTTGGTAACCTCGTTCCCCTTTCGCCAGGCAGATTTCACCTGTGGCGTGTAGAATCAATAGTAGCCCCAGCAAAATGATCGATGATCCATCATCTTTGATCAGTTGGGGCATCGGGATGATGGAGTAGGATTGTGCTGTCAGACTTTCGATAAAATGGGGAAGTAGAATCATCGCAACCAGACAACAGAGCAGTGAAAGAAAGAGCAGACATCGTTCGGAAAATTTTTCGATCTGGTTCTGCACACGCGATATATTGTGCAACGCATTAAGAAAATGGTCGCCGATTCCATGTTGTGAAGACGGGTGCTGAAGCCCTGTAAGAATCAGTGAGAGCGGTAAGAGAACCAGAAACACCAAAATCGAAACCATTATGCGTTCTCGCTTTTGTCTGTCGTTTCTAATAAAGACTGCGGTATTAACTCTTCTAATTCACGAGCATCTGAAAAGAGTGCCATCACAGGAGGCCAAAACGACAACATTTTTGACCAGAGGCTGATCATCCAGATCAAAATCAGCGCGCCTCCCAATGTTAATACCACTGGATGAGAGAGCGGCAAGTCACGCACACTGATCCCCAGTACTAGCAGTAAAGTCAGAATCACAATGAGCACGCTGCTAAAATTCCAGTACAGCCGTTCTTTGGCGACCAGGGGAAAGGTGTCGATCTCTTTTGGTTCGGGTAACATTGGCTCAGAAGATGCGGAACCACGGAAGCCGACTTTGATTGTGAACCATAGAACGAGTGTGCAGAAAAAAGCGATCAGAAAATAAATGAGAAAGGCAAACCATTCCATGGCGGGCTTTCAGGGAAGGGAGTGTGTATAATTTATCTATATAGACAAACGAAAAACGTCTCGTCAGATTTTAAGTGAAACATCTGCGATTGCGAAGTGTGGTTGCACCTGCAAATCTTTCAAATGAGAAAATGTAATGTCGGTTGATCCTTTACATGATGCAGTTCCCAGTGAAGAATTATTAAATCTGGGTCCGAAAAGTGCTCGCTGGCTGGAACAGGTCGGAATTCGAACCCTTGGCGATCTCAAACAGACAGGTGCCGTGGCCGCATATCTGATGGCGAAACGCAAAGAGCCCCAATGCAGCCTGAATTTATTGTACGCCCTCGAGGGGGCGCTGACTGGTGTGCCTTGGAACAAGCTGTCTGAAAAGACGAAACAACGGCTGCGGACTGCTGTCCAGAATGAATAAAGATGAGGAAGATGAATCAGGAATCCAGAACTCTGATTTTTGTCTATGGAACGTTAAAGCGTGGTTTTTGCCGTTCTCAATTTTTGGAAAATCAAATATTTCTCACAAAGGCGACGACAGCCCCTCACTACACCATGTATGATTGCGGTGAATATCCAGGTCTCGTTGTCGATGTGGCAGAAGGCATTGGCATTCAGGGAGAATTATGGAGTGTCGATGAATCGGGAGTACAACTGCTCGATGAAGTCGAAGGCGTTGCCGAAAACTGGTTTTCTCGAGACACAATCGAATTAATCAGTTCATTCGACGACCAAATCGTTCAGGCATACTATTTTCAGGGAGATGTGACTCATCTCAAAAAAAATGGGAGCAACTGGACTAAGCAGAGCTGAATCTCAAAATTAGGGGCTTGTTATTCTTTGTTCGAATTCCAAAAATAAACTATTGATCCTGTCACTGTCGTTTCTCAGACAAACATTGAATTGGGGAGTATTCCATGTCTACACAAACTGCCAATCGAAGAACACTCTCTTATGGTTCTCTACAGGAGATTGTCGATGACGCCAACCGGCTGACAGCCGCAGGCGCATCCACAACAGGGGGTTGGACGAAAGGCCAAATTTTCGACCATCTGGCTCGGACCATGGATTTGTCGTTGGATGGATTCCCGTTTAAAGCGCCTTGGCTCTTTCGCATGGTAGGGACGTATTATTATAAATCTCACATTTTTAAGAATGGGATGTCTCCTGGTTTTAAACTGAAGGGACCGTTCAAACGCGCTTTAGAGCCGGAGCCAATTGATGATCAGGTAGGGCTGGAGCATTTACAAAAATCGGTCCAACGCATGCAAACTGAAGAGCAGCGTTATGCCAGCCCCATTTTTGGTGAGATGACGCGCGATGAGTGGGATCGCCTGCATCGACGACATGCAGAATTGCATATGAGCTTCATCGCCGAACCGTAAACTCCAATGAGAAAATAACGATTGAAACAGTCTTTAATTGTCCGATTTGGTTTAGCAGGAGTATGGATCTGGAAATCCAGAAAATTATTTCCACCCTTGAAGCACAATCTTGCCAATCGAACGACCTGATTCCAGTGTTTTATGAGCAGCTCGCAGATTCTCCGCGTTAATGGGCGAAAGGATTTCGTTGATAGTACAGTTGAGTTTGCCGGCGTCGATCCAGTTTGCCACGCGGTTCAGCAGATGATGTTGTTCGATCATGTCCGGTGTTGTGAACATCGAACGCGTATACATGAATTCCCACACAAACGTGGCTGATTTCGTTTTCATCATGGATTGTGCGAGTGGTTCCTGGTTTTCCACGATCGAGACAATTTTCCCTTGCGGACGAATCAGGTCAACAGCGGTTTCCCAGTGCTGGTCGGTGTTGTTGAACAGCGCAATCTGATCAATGTACTTCAAACCCAGTGCCTCAATCTGAGGCCGCAACGGTTGGAAATGATTCACGACGTGATCGGCACCCTGCTTCTGCACCCACGCTGTCGATTCGGGGCGTGATGCTGTTGCGATGACGGTCAGTCCCGCAAGTTTCGCCAACTGAATTCCGATCGAACCGACACCGCCGGCACCTCCGACAATCAACAGCGTCTCACCTGAGTTCGCACCTTCCACGTCCAGGTTCAGTCGATCAAAAAAGGCTTCATAGGCTGTGATTGCCGTGAGCGGAATGGCGGCCGCTTCCGAAAAACCGAGTGATTTTGGTTTCGCACCAACAATCCGTTCGTCGATCAGTTGGTATTCCGCATTACATCCGGGCCTCGTAATGTCACCGGCGTAAAATACTTCATCCCCAGGCTGGAACAGCTCGACATCAGGACCCACCGCTTCTACAATGCCTGCCGCATCCCAACCCAGAACCTTGGGAGAGGTCTCCACATTAGCTTTGGGGGCGCGAACCTTCGTATCAACCGGATTGACGGCAATCGCTTTCACCGAAACGAGCAAGTCCCTCCCGTTCGCTTCCGGTTGATCCAGTTCGACATCCATCAGAGACTCAGGATCCTCAATGGGCAGATAACGGGTCAGGCCGACGGCTTTCATGATCGGGGTTCCTTTTCAGAGTCGTTTTTCAGCGAAGATTGAAGTGGTCCGTCTATGTTCTAAAGAATACAGCCAGAAATCAAGACTTCCCGGTTTGATATCTACGTATCGACCTGGCAGGATCTCTGGATTCAATGCGCATTGGAATCGAGTAGAGCGAAGACTATAATCACTTCTTAATACATTTCTTTCAAATGTCTTTTGAGAGACTAAAATAAATTCGATATTTTGCTAATGTCACAGGACTACCTGATGAGAATGAGACCGATGAAAACAGTTCTTTTTCTCTGCTTAATCTTTCTGGTGCAGCCCGTCTCTGCTGCCGAACGTCCTAACATCATTCTCGTGTTCATTGACGATATGGGTTGGGTGATTTTTCGTGCTTTGGCAATACCGATGCGACCACAGCCAATATTGACGCGCTTGCCAAAGAAGGCATTCGCTTTCAGCAGTTCTATGTCAATTCTCCGATCTGCTCGCCCTCCCGTGTGGCCATCTCCACCGGCCAGTATCCGCATCGTCACCGGATCACCTCCTATCTCGCCAGCCGAAAAGCGAACCGGAAAAGAGGAATCGCAGATTGGCTCGATCCCGCGGCTCCCATGCTGGCACGCTTTCTGCAACAGTCTGGCTATGCGACGGGGCATTTCGGCAAATGGCACATGGGTGGACAACGGGATGTCGATCAGGCACCAGCTATTACGTCTTATGGCTTCGATACCTCCCTGACGAACTTTGAAGGTATGGGGCCGAAGCTCTTGCCGCTCACAGAGACACCCACAAAGAATGGTGGTGTGAAATTGGGACGCATCTGGCAGGATGCGACTCGCCTGGGGGAACCCGTCAAATGGATTCTACGTTCAAGAATCACCGGTGGTTTTGCAGATAGCGCGATCGGATTTGTTGATCAGGCACAGAAAAAAGGTCAACCGTTTTACATTAATGTCTGGCCGGATGATGTTCATACGCCGCTCTTCCCCTCTTTAGAAGGTTGGGCTGATTCTCAACGCGGCCTCTATCTGTCGGTGTTGGAAGAAATGGATCAACAGTTCGCACGCCTGTTTCAACGCATTCAAAACGACGCCATCTTGCGCGAGAACACGCTCATTCTAATCTGTTCAGACAATGGACCTGAAGAAAACGCGGGGTCCGCCGCCCCCTTTTCCGGGCTGAAAGCGACTCTGTTTGAAGGGGGTATCCGTTCGCCTCTTATTGTCTGGGGACCGGGTTTAATTCCAAAAGAACAACAGGGCACGCTCAATAAATCATCTGTCTTTGCCGCCATCGATCTGGTTCCCTCATTGCTGTATTTAGCCGGAGTCTCAGCACCCGAAAAGGTGATCTTCGATGGCGAGAATCTTGCCGAGACGCTCATCGGAACATCTAACAACTCCCGGTCGGCGCCACTTTTTTTCCGTCGTCCTCCTGATCGTAAAGATTTTCGTAGTTTTAAAAATCTGCCCGACCTCGCGGTCCGTGAGGGCAAATGGAAGTTGCTCTGTGACTACGGAGGTAAACGACCTCGATTATACAATCTGGAAAGCGACCCCTCCGAATCAACAAATCTTGCTGATCAGCATCCCCAATTGACCAGTCGACTCATCGCAGCAGTACTCAAGTGGAATCAATCAATGCCTGTTGACGCCGGTGATCCGAGTTTTGTCAGGGAAAACAAAAGCCAAAACTAAGTCGAATTAATACTTTGGATGACAATATTCAGGCCTGGTATTTTGCCATGTGGTTGAATCGCAGAAGGATTTCAAATCAGTTTACTGAATGCCTTGCACAGGATTTGCGAGCGAGATTATTTCACAGACAGATCACTCAAATCAGATTGCATATTGATTTCTAACCACACAAGTGCTAATACAGTTACAAGTTCGCTGGCAGAGAAACATCCTCTCTGGATTGGATTACCTATGGAAGCGTTGACGCCCAAAGATCAGTTTCTACAAAGCCTTGACCGCTGTATGGAACATGAAGGCTTTATTCCAGCCTTTTATGATCGCTTTCTGTCAACGTCCGATGAAATCCGCGATAAATTCCGCAATACCGATTTCGAACAGCAGAATAAGATGTTGCTTCGATCACTCAGATTAGCCGCCGGTGCCACAGCCGGCGATCCTGAGTCCCTTCGTGAATTACGGGAACGCGCCAGAACGCACGATCGAAACCATCTCAATATTGAATCACAACATTACGATGTCTGGTTGGAGTCAGTCATCGAAACGGTGCATGAGTTTGATGAGGAGTGGAGCGAAGCTGTTGAAAATACCTGGCGCACCATTCTCGGATATGTGATTAGCTATATGGTCAAGCGATATTGATGGATCGCTTTTGTATCAGGTTTTCTTTTCATTCGATGTCTTCCACCTTCCCCATGGCAGCACCAATGCCACCCGCTAGTGCTCCGGCTGTGATGCCCAGGACAATCGGAGTGCCAAAGAGGTAAAAGGCCACGGGATGGTTTGTCGTCATCATACTTTTTGTTTGACCAGAACCGGGTTCTTGTCGTTGCTCAACGGAGACAGATGACGCCCAGCCTGCGGGAGCAAAAGGACTATAGGTAAGCGAGAACCAGAATAGCAACAGCGAGCCACCCAGCATCAGACCCAGGAATCCGCCGAAGAGGCTGAAGACTCCGATCGAGGAAAGAATACCACTCGGCTTGGTACGTCGTTTTTTCTTCCATTTCTTTGGGGCAGGCGTCTCTGGCTCATCTTCATGATCTACCGATACCTGGAAAGATCGTTTTTTTATTTTTTGATTTTGTGTCACAGTTCCGAAGAGAGCCAGTCCCGCACCCACAAACCAGCCGCAATGCATCCACCAGAGTACTGATTCAGTACCACCAGAGGCTTGTAGACGATCAGAGACCCATTCCTGTGCAAGCACAAAAAAAGCAATCAACCCAAACAGGTTGGCAAAAACCAGACCACCGACGGCCATCGCCAACAAAAGTCCATAACCCTTCACAATGAGCTTACCAAGCGTAAAGAGCATTGACATTCCTCCAGTTGCAGTTTTTTCGCAAACAAAAATACATCGAGAACTCTGATCTCTTTTTGCCGGTTAAACCTTCAATCACTGTGCTTTTAGCGATATAACCTGCCAAAGCCAAATACTAAAAACCAGCATCTGGGACGATATCGTTGAATCGATCCCAGTAAACATTGTCCGAGATGCTGGAATAGGTAACACCTTCCGTTACATCGGTTACTTCGCTAATTTTTTGTGGGTTATTCCAGACTTCAGTAAAATATGATTGTCCTTGTGAAACGATCCACTCAGCAATATCTCGCAAATGGTCTTCTGAAGTATCAATTGGTAGATACTTCGAGAACGGTTCATCCACTAATTGAGTAGCTGCCTCATCAAATTCGTTGTGGAAACGAATGAGTTCATCTTTTGACATTTCACGCAATCGCGTTTCAAGCCGATCTCGACTACTATTTGCCAAATCGATAATCGACCAGAACCATTGAGAAATATCCTCTGGTCGAAATGACCCTCGAAAATTGAGATTGCTCATAGTGATTTTTTTGTTTGGTCGAAATGAAATTTAACAGAGGCAAGTAAACCAGAATCGTATTTCCTTTCTTCCTTAAATCGGCCACGCCTCTCCAATACACTCTTTCTGAATTGCAGATAGTTGCTGAATTCCAGACGTAGCCAGCTCGAGTTGTGCATCGAGTAATCCGCGGTCAAAAATTTGTCCTTCGGCGGTTCCCTGAACCTCAACGAAATCCCCGCTACCGGTCATTACCACATTCATATCCACGCCTGCCGTGCTGTCTTCAATATAATCCAGGTCGAGCACAGGTTGATTATTCACCACGCCCACACTTACTGCGGCAACGCTGTTTGAGAATACTTTTTTCGGATCGAAGATTTCCCCTTCGGCCAGTTCGCACGTATCGGGAATTGAAAGTACCGTATCCAATAGCGCCAGAAAGCCACCGGTAATACTCAGCGTACGAGTACCGCCATCGGCCTGCAGGACATCACAGTCAACGGTAATCGTCCGTGGTCCTAACGCATCAAAGTCGACAACCGCCCGCAGACTGCGACCAATGAGCCGTTGAATTTCGCTTGAGCGTCCATCTGCTTTTCTTCTTTTCCTTGGCGATGTACTGCCAGGGAGCATATTGTATTCTGCCGTGACCCAGCCACCGGGATTTTCTTCATGCTTTTTCCAGGGGGGAACACTATCATCCAGACTGGCTGTGCAAAGCACGACGGTATCACCAGCCGAAATCAGAATACTGCCGGGGGTGGCTTTGGTGTATCCACGTTCGACTTTGATGGGGCGAAGTTGATCAGGCTGGCGAGAGTCATGGCGCATGGTATTGTCCTAAATTCTGAAGAGTCAAATAGTTATCCACGTTGAATTGTTTTTTCGCTAAAGTTACCACGCTTTGACCGCGCATTTCAATGCAAGAAGGAACGCTTTCTATTAAGATGAGGATCATTCTTTTTTCCTCTCGTTTCAGGATGCGTTTCTTTTGTTGATCTCAGAAATTTTTCACTCACCCCAGGGTGAAGGTAAGTGGATCGGAGTCCCCTCGATTTTCATTCGCACCAGTGGCTGCAATTTGCGGTGCTGGTTCTGTGATACTCCTTATACGTCGTGGGAGCCCGAGGGAGAGAAAATGTCGGTCGACGCCATCATGGAACACATCGCACAATACGATTGTGAGCATGCGGTGGTGACTGGTGGAGAACCCATGGTGACCCACGAAGTTGAAACGTTGACACAACGTCTGCGTGCGGCAGGTAAGGTGATCACCATCGAGACGGCAGGGACCATCTTGCAGGAAGTGCAGGTGGACCTGATGTCAATCAGTCCCAAACTATCAAACTCCACGCCCGTCAAAGACCCTGCTTGGGCACACCGACATGACGCGCGACGCGATCAGCCGAACGTGATACATGAGCTCATCAAGCAGTATCCCTATCAGATCAAATTTGTTGTCGATCAACGGGAAGACCTGCACGAAATCGAAGCGTATCTGGAACGCTATCCCGAAATTGACCGGGCACATGTTTATTTGATGCCGCAAGGGACAACAGCAAAGATGCTCGACGAACGGATGGAATGGTTGCAGGAAGCGGCAAAGCAAGCCGGTTGTCAGGTCTCGCGGCGGATGCACATCGAACTCTGGGGTAATGTGCGCGGCAAATAACTCAGCCGTTAAAAATCGCTGTGCGTGCCTGTTGGACTCGTTCGACCGCCGCTTCAGGAGTTTCCGCCAGCGCCGTCAGGTGTCCCATTTTGCGACCAATTCTTGATTCATGCTTGCCGTAGAGATGCAGTTTGACATCGCTGAATTGTTTCAGCACATTCCAGTTCGGCGGTCCCGCTTCCAAATGATCGCCGAGTAAATTCGCCATCGCCGTTGGTCCGAGAGAGTCTGTGCTGCCTAAAGGCAGTCCACAAATCGCTCGCACCTGTTGTTCGAATTGACACGTTACATGGCCATCGATGGTGAGGTGCCCGGAATTGTGCGGCCGCGGTGCGATTTCGTTGATCATCAACCGTTGGTCTCCGGTCAGAAAGAATTCGACGCACATCACCCCGACTACGTCCAGGTGCTCAAACACGGCCCGCGTGATTTCGATCGCCTCTTTTGCAATGGTGTCTCCGATGCCCGACGGAAAAACGGAAATATCGAGGATGTGATTTACATGGTCATTTTTCATCGGACCATAGACGGCAAAGTCTCCATCGACCCCCCGCACACCCACGACCGAGAGCTCACACATGTAATCGATGAAGGCTTCGAGAACGGTTTCATCCGCGCCAACTTCTTTCCAGGCCGCAGCTGCCTCATCAGGAGTATCAATTTTGACCTGTCCTTTGCCATCATAGCCGGACGTGGCCGACTTCAGGACAGCCGGACAGCCCAACTCATTCAACGCGCCGTTCAATTCCTCAACCGAACGTACAACAGCAAACGGTGTGACCGGAATGCCCGCATCGCGCAGTTGCGACTTTTCACGAATCCGATTTTGTGCCATATGCAACACATTTGCGCCGGGTCTTACCGGTGCGTATTTTGACGCGGTCTCTGTGGTTTCCGAAAGCACATTTTCAAACTCGAACGAGATCACATCGACGTTCTTGGCGAAATTGGCGACCGCTTCCAGATCGTCATACTCCGCGCAGATTTCGACATCAGCCACTTGACCCGTGGGCGTCTGACTTTCGGGGGAAAATACATGCACACCATATCCCAGGCGGCGGGCTTCGATGGTAAACATACGGCCTAGTTGGCCGCTTCCCAGCATGCCCAGCGTTGAACCGGGAGGAATCAAATCACTCATAGTTCAGAATTATCCAGTACGTTGTCGGTTTGATTTTTACAGAACTCGTGCATCTGTTGGCGTAGTTCGGGGCGGGAGTTGCTCAGAATACGTATCGCCAATAGCGCCGCATTCTTTGCCCCCGACTCTCCAATGGCCAACGTTCCGACAGGCACACCACCCGGCATCTGTACAATTGAGAGCAGCGAATCAAGCCCTTTTAAAGCCCGACTTTTGACAGGCACGCCGAGAACCGGCAACACTGTTTGTGCGGCGACCATTCCCGGCAGATGGGCGGCACCTCCGGCCCCTGCGATGATGACTTCCAGCCCCCGTTCTTCCGCAGTCTTGGCGTATTCGTTCATCCAATCGGGAGTCCGGTGTGCCGAGACCACGCGGCATTCATGAGCTACATTGAACTGTTCCAGCAGGGCAGCCGCCTCTTTCATCGTATCCCAATCGGATTGACTACCCATGATCACACCCACCAGGGGGGGACTCTTTTCTGACATAATGGAACTTTCATGTTTTGAGACGAATGAAATCAGCGAAAGTCGCTAATTTCTAAGCAAAATTATGATACTCCGGTTGGACTTGGCTGTGCATAATAATCAATTTCTTTACCTGATTGGAGTCTGCGATCCCCTTTTTTTGCAGGCTGCCCAGGACAAGTGCGGGTTCGTTTGACATTCTGTGCACTCTGGTCTAGTGTTAGAGACGATTTATTCATTCCCAGATGTGACAATATGAAAGGATCTTCTCATGGCACGCCCTGTAACATTATTCACCGGACAATGGGCCGACCTCCCACTGGAAGAGATGTGTAAAAAAGCACAAGACTTCGGGTATGATGGCTTGGAATTAGCCTGCTGGGGAGACCATTTCGAAGTCGACAAAGCACTGTCCGACGATACTTATTGTAATCGCAAACGCGAGTTGCTCGAAAAATACGATTTGCAACTCTTCTCCATTTCCAATCACCTGGTGGGACAGGCCGTACTCGACAACATCGACGAACGCCACAAAGCGATCCTGCCTGAATATGTCTGGGGCGATGGCGATCCCTCTGGTGTGAATGACCGTGCGATTGAGGAAATGAAGAACACGGCTCGCGCCGCGCAAAAACTGGGCGTGAGTGTGGTCAATGGTTTCACCGGATCCAGCATCTGGCATCTGCTGTATGATTTCCCTCCCACGCCGCGAGAAATGATCGACGGTGGATTTCAATTGTTCGCGGATCGCTGGAATCCGATTCTGGACGTCTTCCAGGAGTGCGGCGTCAAGTTTGCATTAGAAGTGCATCCCACGGAAATCGCCTTCGATATATATTCTGCAGAAACGGCGCTGAAGGCCATCGACAACCGCGAAGAGTTCGGTTTCAACTTCGACCCCAGCCATTTGATCTGGCAAGGCGTGGACCCTGTCGAATTCATTCGCTACTTTCCCGATCGTATTTATCACGCACACATGAAAGATGCTTCGGTGACACTCAACGGTCGCACCGGTATCCTGACCAGTCACCTGTCGTTCGGCGATCAACGCCGCGGCTGGGATTTCCGTAGCGTCGGACGTGGCGGCGTTCGCTTCGAAGAAATTATCCGCGCGTTAAACGACATCAAATACAACGGCCCGCTTTCCATCGAATGGGAAGACATGGGCATGAACCGCGATCAGGGTGCCCGCGAAGCGTGCCAGTTCGTTAAAAACGTCGACTTTTCACCCTCCGACATCGCCTTCGACGGCGCCTTTGGAGATTGATTACAATACAGAGCTTCGGTTAGATCGGCTCAATGCGGAAAGGGAGAACGAACGTCGTTCTCTCTTTTTTTTGTGCGGTGTTTGGATAGGATGTTATGTATAACTAAGTGAACGATTTTGAAACACTAATTTGAGAAACATGTCGATTGTCGCCTATAAAAAGTCAGAAAATGAATTAAAGCAAAATCCTAGGAGATTGAAATAATAATATCATATTCCAAACTAGGAAGAACTAGAGCATTTCAAGGAAAGGTTTAAGATCTTGCGAGAGAAGCTTGTAAGCGAATTTAGACTGATCTCCATTTAACCCGAAGACCTACCACATCACCCCTGGCTAAAACGTCAGTTGGTTTTGCTGATCGTCCAGTACTAATTCGCCACACTGCGATTTCAGGACAAAATTCGTTGGCGACTAGAAGTGTAGTGAGTGCGAATATCTTCGGTCCTAGAGGTACGAAAACAGTTCTGCCATACCGCATTGCACCGATAGCAACTGATCGCACTTTCGTGTAGCAGTCAAGGGGGCGAGCGACGTCAAAATCGAATCTCATTTCTGGTGGCACTAATGGAAGTAGTTGCTTATTCGCTTCGATTAATTGCATCTCAAACTCATTGTCAGTGTTGACATCAAAGTCATTCTTAGAATTCACAAATGTAATCTTCTCATCCAATTTGCTTTTTGCACCGTGAGTCGAGAAAGTATATGTAAGACCAGGATTCAAGTATTCAAACGCACCAATCGAACAATCGTATTCAAGTCCTAGTCCAAAAATAGCAACAACAGGGGTTTCGGGTTGGGATGACCATCCAGCGTATTTCCGATTGACAGGCCCAGCGAACTCAATCTGTTCTACATTTTTTTCAACCTTGTACTCTTTGCCGGGAGAATATAAGAAATCAACTACTATATTATTTTCACGTGATGCCAAAGACCAGAATACGTCCAAAACCGATGCGAGCCGAATTGTGGAGAAGCTAGAAATATCCACAGCAAATCGTGATTCTCCATCTTTTTTAACTCTCGACTCAATCATTGAAATTAGCTTGTCGCTAAATTCTTGGTCCGTTGCAAAGTATGGTTCTTCATTATTGAACGAAAAAAAACCATTATTACTGAACCACTCAGCATTCGCTGATAGAGATCCTGTATGGTGATAATCAAAACCAATCGCTAGTCGATGTTTAGTTTGATTGACAAGCATCGCAGCCACATTAGTCGAACGGCTTTCATAACCAAGGGCACATAACATTACATCATACTGATGATTTATGTCCTTGTTCCATGAAGTAACTGAGGAGATAACTTTCATATTGATTCCTCATCGAGTGAATCAAAGAGAGTAGGTTCGCTTTGAGTTTCGTTCAATTTTGTAAGTCCAAGAATCCGACCGAGTGAGACAGACCGTCCTAAGTGAAGTGGTAACTGAAAATATGGAGCGAGAAGATATGACATTCTAAATCTTTTGCCACGAACTGTAGTCAAAAGAGTTTCGTCGGATTTCTCTGGAACCCAGATGATTGCACCAGTATTAATAGCTCGCTGCAAAGCATTACACAGTTCGGCATCAGCATTGGAGTCTACTTTAAAACTTCCATCAGCATCATCGTCGAATTCACCAACGACAATTTCTTGATGAAAGTATTTACCGATCTGTTCAATAAGTGATAACAATCCTCTGGAAGGCCTAGTTCCTATGGAAGGAGAGGGAATCGTTCGTAGATAAGCTCGAAATCTGGCTGTTGCAGATGAATATACTGCAGCCTGTTCGCTAGCCTCGACTCGTACTAGAGAACCAGTTTTTACTTTGCTTCCCAGTAGTTGATTCAACATTCCAATAAGAAACCTTGGATTTGACTCGCAAATCGCAAAAAATGCTGAAGCTCCTGCATATACTGTTGGATTCTTTCGGCTTCTTGCACTATCCTGCTTTCGAAAGGCCTCTCGAACAATGACAATCGCATTTATTTTTCGAAGTGTTTTCGCACGCATATCGTCATCTATGATTGGGGAATCCAGATTAATCGATTTTCTTAGCAAATATTCTCTGAAGCTCTCGTCGATTTCAGCCAATCGTTTCATACGTTTATTGCGGGGTGATCCAGGTGCATACGCAGATGCCGATCTACGATGGGAAGTTTCAGGTGGATCGAATACTGATCGTCCTAGAATATCATCTACACTCTGATCTTGAATACCATTGTTGGCAATAACGGATTCTGCAAGACGTCGTGCAAATCTGCTGCCATCTTGTTTGTTCGGATACCATAGCCGAATTGTATCATAATCTTCATGTTCTTGGGGTGGCGCTGATTTTTCAATAGTTACTTTATTAGTGTGGAGTTGATTTGTGTTTTTGACACTGCCAAACACGTTGCTTAACTCCGATTCCCCTGCAACATAGGGGCTTAATGAGAGTTTAAATAACAGTCGTTGATCTGTGCTTCGCACAAGCCTAAGTAAGTCATTTACAATAATAGAAGGAGCTAACTCTAGTTCATCACACAACAATGCCCATCTTTCCCCTTGAATGCCTGTCACGCTTTCAAATGCATCAATAGCTATGCAAGCAGATCTCGTAAAGTCCAATCGAAGGAGTCCACTATTCGCTAGTGACTCTCTTTGTTTTTCAAGTCCTAAGAGTCTTTGCTGTCCTGCAAACTCAAATACTTCTGAAAGCCAAGCAGTTAGATCAGTTTTTAATGAAGCAAATGAAGGTGTTCTAGGTTTTCGTTTCAATCCATAAGAAACCTCTTCTATCAACTCATGCTCCATTTTCTGAGTCATCTCTATACGATTGAATGGTTGGATAATTTCAGTATTAAAACGACCACATCGATATTCAATCGCAGACATGACGGCACGCAATACATGTATGGAATACGCAGCCCGAATAATACTTGGTCCTTCTGCCAATCCTTGAACTGCAGACTCTAGTTGACTGGTAAGAGTGACGTCAGTTGGTACAAATACCCCTGTGAAACCAATATTTTTTCGAGTAGTTTCAGCATCTTCATGGTTCCATGATTCAAGAGCAGGTTGTTGAAGCATCTTTAATAAAGTTGTTTTGCCGCTACCACGTGGTCCTACGACGAATGTGTGAGAATTATTCGCTAGTCGAAGGAACTCTTCCGGTGGAATGAACGTTTTGGCGACTTCGACTGGGTTCAATGCCCGTGCATTGAATGAACTATACAATAAATATTTGTCCAATTGCTGACTCATACTTTACAAACCTCATGTATTAAGCCTTCATCAGAGAACGCGACAACGACCGATAGACTTTCCAAGGCTCGTTCTAGTGAGAGAAGATCATTTGGTGTGAGATAGTAGAGTTCCGGAAAAGAATCGTAAACCTTCTCACTCATGAGATGCTTGTTATTCGAATTTGACAAGTTCTCTTCTATGCGACGAGCTAATAGTACAGCGTTTTCTCGATGACCAAATCCTCCGAATGCAGGTAAGCCCTTCATGTTATCTGCTGCCTGCCAACCAAATCCAGGATGCCAATCCCAAGACCGAAACCGGCCTATTAAGCCATGATTTTTGATTAACTCTTCATCAAACTCCAAAATGTAAAACTGGTTACCTGTCGCATTTATCAATTCTGGATATAATGTTGAAGCACTACTTCCTGCTGAAAACACGATAGGGGATGAGTTTCCACCTGAGGCATATGTAATTTTGGGATGATGTTTGTGTCCATGAATCACAAGCCAATCCTGTCGCTGTGGTTCTCCAATTAAATCCAATAGTAGTTGTCCGCCCTTGATCTCGTCATGTTCACCTAACTGGATCTCACTGTGTTTGTGTGGATTATGGTGACAAAGCATGATATTCAGAAGAAAATCATCTTGATCAAGCGACTCTTTCACTAATTTTAGAGTGCTTTCAGCAATTCGACCATGTTGGATCTCTTCCGTGCTCGAATGATATGCGCTGCTATTGATTACCAAACACCTAAATATTTCATCTGTATAAACTAAAAAGTGTTCGCTCCAAAATTGATTTCTCAACTGACGATCAACTACAGGAAATTCAGGAGAAAGTTTTTTCAACTCTTCGATAGGATCATAAGTATTATGTTGCCTCCTTGAGTCTACATCGTGATTTCCAACTGTTGCGAGAATTTGTTGTACACCCAACGCGTTTCCAACTTGGTTTACTGCTTTCCAAGCTACCGGGAGTGACACTTTACAGGCATTGTTGCAGAGATCACCGGGGCACATTAGGAAGTCTGCTGCTAGGTTTTCGTTTGAAATCAACGTCTACATTGACTTCATCGGGCATTGTTGTTCGGCTCTTCCCTCTGTAATGTCGAAATGACTAGGAGCACCATCTTTGGTCCAGCTTTTTGAATCATATGCATGAAGATCACTTACTATTGCAATTCGAATCACAAGTTCGTCCTCTTCAACGATTCGCAACTATCATAGTTACGCACGAGGATCTCTATTGCAGTTCGACGTGCATCTGAAAATCCTGCAACATTTCGCCTAACTCTAATACGTTGAATGTGCCAGTTTGGATCAAGTAATCGAATAAAGGCAGCTGAGGCGCGATATGATAATAAGAAATGCGATCCGATTTGATCAAGTTTTCGTAGTTCAGATACTAGATCTTGCTCATCTTGTGATGTAAAGCTACCTACACCGTATTCCCCTCGGTACCTTGCTCCTAGCTTAGTATATGGCGGATCAAGATAAATAAAATCAGTGTCTGTGCAACTACGCAAGGTCTTCTTGTAATCTTGGCAATAGACGTTGGCATTTCTCAATACTATCGAACAGCGCCGAAGATTGGTTTCATTTGGCACTCCTCTGGTCTTTGAGCCACGCGGTACATTGAACTTCCCGCGAAGATTTGTTCTGTAGACACCATTAAAGCAGTATGAATTCAAATATATGAATTGTGCTGCTCGTTCTAACATCACAGAAGAATCTCCAAAGATTCTACGAATTTCATAATAATCTTCTACTTGAGTGCCAAACAATGTAAGAGATCGGGCCAACTTTATCGGATGCTTCTTGACTGCTAAATACGATTGAATCAAATGCTCATTGAAATCACTGAGTACTGCTTTCTTAGGACGTAAATAGAAAAAGAAACAAGCAGAACCAGCGAAAGGTTCGACATATCTTTCGAAATGGGGAGGGGCAGCTTGTGCTAAGTGAGGGATTAACTGCCGTTTGCTGCCAGCCCAACGAAGAAACGATTCAACGTGATTTGATTGATTGACAGTCATATACTGTTTTTGAGATTAGAATGAGATTAGAAGTTGGAAACTGAAATTAACAGATGTATGTTTTAGTATACAGTTTTTCTTGAATTGGTCGACCTTTGGACAATGTGATTAATATAATTGATGAAGATCAGACTGGAGCCAATTAAATTTTACAATTATCATTCCCAATTAACAGATCTGAATAGATTTTAATTTCTAGCTCTTTTCAAAAGGAGTGCCGCTAAAAATCGCGTATGTTTCTAGTCAATTACTATAGAATCTATAACTTACGAATGCGACTTCCCAATCTCTCCCCAGTTCGCTTTATTGAATTGTTCAGATTCACCTCTTGGAATGGTCAGTGTGTTCCATTTATCCCCCGCCTGGATGCGGGCGACTTGCACGATTTGACCTACGTGGTAACAGGTGTGTCCGAGTGAGCGCTCAATTGCCAGCGGTACGGTGTGTGCTTCTCCGCGGATTGAGACTGATTTTTCAAGATCTTCTGCCGTCAAACTCTTGAGGGCTTCCAAAACACACGACCAGCCACGGTCCCAGTATGCCATGAGTTCCGCGCGGCTCTTAAACGAGTCTACAAACTCATCGTCTCGATTCCTCCACGACTTCTCGCCATCGGTTGTCAGAAAATCGGTCCAGCGTGAGATCAGGTTTCCTGCAACGTGCTTCATGATCACGGCAATAGAGTTCGTGTTCTCATCGAGGGCGGTATGGAGTTTCTCATCGGGAACTTGTTCAACGGCTCGCTCCGTCATTCGTTTGTGGGTTTCGAATACGTTGAGTATCGATGACATAAATTGGCCTGTGGTATCCATTTCAGTTCCTCATTTTAGTATGATATTTCTAGTAGCTCATTTTAGGGCTCCGGAATCTAATTTTCCAGGTAATGGGTGCTCGGAAAATTCCTTGTCCATTTCGCGGTTGCCGCTGGTTGTGGAACTGGTATTATTTTTGGAGATGGTATTTTGGCTTCAAAAACTCGGGTTCTATAAAATGGATAATACAGACACAAACATGAATGACACAGCCACACTTCCCGACCGGGAAACGATGTACGATGCGCTCAGTCGCAGAGATACCAGCTTCGAAGGTGTTTTCGTTGCAGCGATTCGTACAACGGGAATTTTTTGTCGACCCTCTTGTACGGCCCGCAAACCCAAACCGGAGAACGTCGAGTACTTTCCCGATGCGAAGTCGGCAATCGCCAGCGGCTATCGTGCCTGCAAGATCTGTCATCCTATGATCGATTTAGGCGCCACACCCGAATGGCTGCAACCTTTACTGGAAGAAGTCGAACAGGATGCCACTATTCGCTTGCAGGCTGAAGATTTGAGGCAACGGGGACTTGATCCCGTACGTGTTCGTCGTTGGTTCCAGAAATTACATGGCATGACTTTCACATCCTACTTAAGAATGCGACGGATCAACCAGGCCTTTGGCCAAATTCGCCACAAAACATCAGTCACAGATGCCGCCTTTCAGAGTGGTTATGAATCGCTGAGTGGCTTCGGTGATGGCTTCAAGAAAACCATCGGCAGCGCGCCAGCAAAGACCAACGGGCAAGAGGTGATTGCCATCACCAGGATACTGACGCCACTTGGCCCGATGTTAGCGGGTGCGACGGAGCAGGGGATCTGCTTGCTCGAATTCGCCGACCGTCCGATGCTGGAAACCCAACTCAATCGTTTGCACAAACGCATGAATGCAAAAACGCTGCCAGGAGATAGTCCGTTCTTTGCGCAACTCGATGCGGAGTTACAGGCCTATTTTGCAGGTAAGCGAACTGACTTTGATATCCCGTTGATTACGCCCGGAACCGAGTTTCAACAAAAAGTCTGGGCCGCTTTGCAAACCATTCCGTTCGGAACAACCCGTTCCTATGCAGAGCAGGCTAAAAATATTGGCCAACCAGCGGCAGTACGTGCCGTCGCCCGCGCCAACGGCGATAACCGCATTTCAATTCTGATTCCTTGTCACCGTGTGATCGGTGCGGACGGAAAGCTGACAGGTTACGGCGGCGGGCTCTGGCGAAAGAAGCGACTATTGGAAATTGAAAGCCGTGAATTACCTCTGAATACAACATAAAATGCAGTAGCTCAATCTAGAGAAGTCAAGAACAATTAATAGTGTTATTAGAGACTGATTCACCTCATTAAATAGTAATGGGATGTCAGGTCTCTTAAGCCCTCCATAACAGTCTCCCCCTAATCTTTAATGATTTTGATAAGCGACTGATTCTTCTCCTCACACAAAAATAATCTCTAAATAAGTAAATTCGTAACTCTTTCTATGAAAAAAGGATACGTAGCATTTTGAAGATAGGTCCGAAAAACTTTCTTTCGGTTTTTCAGTCTAAGGTCATTTATTAAGTAGTAAAGAATTTATCGGAAACATTTCAGTAATAAGTAGATTCTACTGTTGTCTAAAAACTCATCTCAGCTCCAACCTGATGAATTCGTCCGGCTGATTATGGCCAATGAAGGGCGTTTGTTTGGGCTCGTGCGCGCGCTGTTGCCCGGCTGCGAAGACGTGGAAGATATCGTCCAGGAAGTCGTCACGTTGATGTGGGAGAAGTTAGACGAATTTGAGAAGGGAACGAACTTCTCTGCCTGGGCCTGTCGCATTGCGCATTTCAAAGTGCTCGAATATCGGCGAACGAAAAACAGGCGTTCGCGGTGTTTAAACGAACAAGTTGTTGAACAACTTGTTACGGATACTGGTAATTTATGGTATGAATTGGAATATCGTTCCCAGGCATTGGATGAATGCATCGCGAGTCTGACAAAGTCGGATCGAGAATTGATCCTGTTACGGTTTCGATCCAAGGGAACGCTCAAGGAGACGGCACGTCAGGTGGGCCGATCCGAGGTTACTGTCAGGCTATGGATTCGAAGAATTCTCAAGCGGCTTGAAAGTTGTATTCAGCGTCGTTTTGAAATGGGGCCGTCAGCATGAGCATTCAGAATGACTGGGAATCGAATCTGCAGGAATGGCTTGCTGCCATTGATGACGGAACTGTTTCGAACGAACAAGTGGAGTTGCTTTCGAAGCTTCTCGAAGAAAACGCGGATGCCCGTAAATTTTACCTTGAACACATGGGATTACTGGGGCATTTAGCTGTCACCGCAAAGCGTTCCGAACTCTTTGAGGGTCCAACTTCGTTGTTTGAAACCAAACGCTGGGACGAAAACCAGACACCGCGATTCTGGCAAAAGGTCACTGGTGTTTCTGTTGTCGCAGCAATGCTTCTGATGGGCGTCATTATTTATCAGTCGCTTGAGAATAGTTCAGCTAACAAAGGCGTGGCGACCTTGAAATCACAGGATGGTTGGTGGGAGCATCCAGGTCTCGGAGCAGAGCTGGGTGAAACCATTCAGGTTGATCGCTGGCTGCATTTAGAAGATGGTAAAGCAGTACTGCGTTTTATGAATGGTGTTGAGTTGACATTGAGAGGGGATACTACAATCAAAATCGTTTCCCCGGATGTCGTGCGCTTGTTTTCCGGGACAGCGTCCTTAAAAGTACCCCGGCAGGCAATCGGATTTAAAGTGTCAACAACCGCCGCGGAGGTGGTTGACTTTGGAACCGAGTTTACAGTTCGTGTCTACGATGCGGAAGTTGTCGATATTCAGGTTCACCAGGGACTCGTCGAAGTGAAACGCTCTGATGAGATGGGAGCTACTGAGCGGCGAATGCTCAAAACAAAAGAGGCTGTTCGTGTTGATCCTTTAAAAGAGGGCTACATCGAGATCGAACCGGTCGATTTGCGAGATGAGCCAGATCAGAATCAAGATTCACTCAAGATTGCCTACCGAACTCGAAAGAATACAAAAGGCACACAGGCATATCACGGTAAACTGGGCCACGATTTTGTGGTAAACGAGCCGATCGAAGTGACACGCTTGGGTGTATTTGACAGCGGCTCCGATGGGTTGAAACAACAGCTGGTGTGTGAGCTTTGGCAGCGCGACGATTTGGGAACACCTGATGATTTTAAAGACGATAAAGGGACCAAGCGGCTGGCAGTGGTGGCCTTTGCTCCCGGTGATGATGCAGAACTGATTGACTCGAATCGATTTCAGCCTTTGAAATCTCCGTTGCGACTCGAACCCGGGGCTTACTCGATTGTGGCATATGGTTATGGAGAGAAAGAGCCAAACGGAAATGATGGAGTGAGTGGCTCTCGTCGGCACTTGAAGTCGCGCGACGATGGCGGCGGCCTGATTTCGTTTGTCGGTACGAGCCGGTTTGAGCGAGGCTTGGGCGAGGTCAGACCAGATCAACCGCAGTGGTTATCTGATCCTGAGAACTTCCCGATAAAAATTGATCAAACGTTCGTAGATCGATACTCGGCAGGCACATTTGAGTATCGTCGCGCACGCTGATTTATATGCGAAGTAGTTGTGTAGATATTTTATATATTTCATTTTCGAAGAAAAGGGGCTTTGCGATGTCATCATTTAAGCTGCGTCGAGGTTTCACGCTCATCGAGTTATTAGTCGTGATTGCGATCATTGCCATCTTGATCGCGTTACTGTTGCCGGCAGTGCAGCAGGCGAGAGAAGCTGCACGCCGTTCTCAGTGCAAAAATAATCTAAAACAAATTGGTTTAGCACTTCATAATTATCATGGTACGTTCTCTATGCTGCCAATTTCCAATCCGCGCTGTCCCAATGTGGGAGCACCTGTGGGTAGCAAACGGTACGGATGGATTCCAATGATTTTGCCCTATATGGATCAGGCCAATATTTATAATGCCTTTGATTTTGATCGGGCTTCCTGGCAAGGGAACAATTTTCAGCATCTTCAGAAGCCTTACCCCGCATTTCTTTGTCCCTCAGACCCGCTTGCAAACGAAATCCGTGATGAAGAGTTTTTTGCAGCACCAACCTGGGTTGTTGCGCAGACTGACTATGCGGCTGTGATCGGCGATTATGTAAACAGTACAGGCGTCGGCGCGACTCCCGCCTATGGAAACGTAGGCTGTCTTCAACCAGTGCGTGGCATGATCGGTCGCTGGGCATGGAGTGCGCGCATCAGAGATGTCACTGATGGCCTTTCCAATACATTTGCAATCGGTGAATGTATTGGTGCGATGTGTATTACCCAAAACTGGGGAGTGCAGAGTTTCGGAACCACGGCTCATCCGATTAACTTTATGAACGAAGATTTGAGGAGTAATTTACCAAGCCAATCCAATGCCCGTTGGGATGAATCCATTGGATTTCGAAGCTTCCACGTCGGAGGCACTCATTTTCTGATGGGTGATGGTGCAGTGCGTTTCGTCAGTGAGAATATCGATGGTGCCACTTATCGCGGACTCGCTTCCCGTGCAGGCGGAGAAGTTCTCGGAGAATACTAAGTCTGACAGAAAGATACTTTGCAAACAGACAGGTTCGGTTCCGAGTCTGTCTGCTCCTGTTTGATTGTTGCTTTATTCCTTGGCCCGTTCAACAAGCAATGAACCGGGTAGTTATCTCATTGTCTTTTTCTTTCGGAATATTAGTGGAGTTCAAGGTGAAACGTTTATTTTTTTGTATGTTCTTGCTCACCGTGATCGGTTGCGGTGGGGGTCCTGATCGCTCATCAACGGCACCAGTTTCCGGAACGGTGACACTCGATGGCGCGCCTCTTGCTTCGGGCACAATTACGTTTGAAACAACCGGTAGCCGTCCTGCTTCGGGAGTGATCAAAGATGGGGAAATTCTGAATGTAATGACTTACGAACCCAATGACGGTGCTCCTGTAGGTACTCATCAAGTTTCCATTACTGCTACGGAAACAGCTAAAAGTGCCGTCGTTGCGAATCCCGGAGAAACCACCGACTTCGATCCCAACTACATGGGAGGGGGAAATTCTCTCATTCTGGAAAAATACAACAACCCCAGTACTTCCGGCCTGACTGCAGAGATTCAAAGTGGTACAGCAAACGTACTGCAGTTCAATTTAGAACCAAAGGAAAAAAAGAAATAGGCCGATTGTTGCTTTGGTCAGAGAACAATGCAGAAAAAGCCGACCAGTATAAATACTACTGGTCGGCTTTTCGTTTGAAGAATCGAATCTTAACTAGGGGCTGTTATTTGATAAACAGCATTTCCTGATAAGTCGGTAGAGGCCAAAGGTCGTCGGCAACGATCCCTTCCAGTTCATCTGCGATCGCCCGAACCTTGTTCATAATTGGCAAGAGAACATTGCAACTATGATTTGCTTCAGCAAGCATATCATCTGATTCACACTCTGAAACAGCCAGTTCCAGTTCGCCGATTGTATCTTGGAGAATTTTTACCAGGTCTGTGACATGATCCAGGGTGACAGTATCAAAATCATAACCCAGCATTTTCAAGTTGGCACAATTGGAAACCAGTTCGCTCTGGTAGCGAATCACGGCCGGGAAGATGAAAGTTTTTGCCATCTTAATCGTCAGATTGACTTCTACACTAATCGTCATGCAATACTGTTCCAGGTATGTTTCAAGACGGCTAGCCAGTTCTCGTTCTGAAAGAACTTTATGCTTGGTAAACAGCGTTTTGACATCTTCCGATTCTAAGATTGGTAGAGCATCAACGGTGGTTTTAAGATTGAGCAAACCGCGTCGGGCCGCTTCCGCATGCCATTCTTCGCTATAACCATCTCCATTGAAGACAATAGAACCATGTTCATTCATGATTTCTGTCAACAGTTTTTGCAACTCAGAATGGAGTTTGTCGGGATCACCGCCGGTTGCTTCTTCGAGTCGGGTGGCACAAAACTCAAGTGAATCTGCGACAATCGTATTCATCGCTACTAGTGGGCCGGCAATCGACTGGTTTGCACCAACGGCACGGAATTCAAACCGGTTTCCGGTGAACGCGAAGGGACTGGTACGGTTACGGTCTCCCGCATCTTTAGGCAGCGGTGGCAAGACGTCCGCTCCCACAGTCAGGGTTCCCTTGGGAATCGATGAGTTCGCGCCACCCGCTTTGATTTGTTCAAAGACATCCGTAAGCTGATCACCGAGGAAGATGGAAATGATCGCCGGAGGAGCTTCATTGGCGCCTAGACGGTGGTCATTACTGGCAGAAGCAACGACAGCACGCAGCAAGCCCTGGTATTTATGCACGGCACGGATCACGGCGGCACAGAAGAGCAGAAATTGTGCGTTTTCATGGGGAGTATCTCCCGGATCAAGCAAGTTACCTTGTGAGGCACTCCCCAGTGACCAGTTGACATGTTTTCCTGAACCATTCACACCGGCGAACGGTTTTTCATGAGTCAGACAGACCATGCCATGTTTCTCTGCGGTGCGTCGCAAAGTGGTCATAAGCAATTGTTGATGGTCGGTCGCGATATTCGCAGATTCAAATTGAGGTGCGATTTCGTATTGGCCTGGTGCCACTTCGTTATGTCGCGTTTTAACGGGAATTCCCAGTTTGAAGAGTTCTCGTTCCGCTTCAAACATAAACGCCAGCACGCGGTCAGGAATCGCACCAAAATAATGATCGTCAAACTCTTGACCTTTCGGTGGTTTGGCTCCGAATAAAGTGCGGCCTGCAGTGAGCAGGTCAGGTCTTGCATAATAAAAGTTACGATCAATCAGAAAATACTCCTGTTCGGGACCTGCGGTCGATGAAACCAGATCACCATCCTCATGCCCAAACAGTTTCAAAATTCGTTGAGCCTGAGTATTCAAGGCCTGCATGGAACGCAGCACGGGTGTCTTTTTATCTAATGCTTCTCCCGTCCATGAAACAAAGGCCGTAGGAATACAGAGTGTCGTTCCATTGGAATTTTCCAGAATATAAGCTGAACTGGTAACATCCCAGATGGTATAACCCCGCGCTTCAAACGTGGCTCGAATTCCACCAGTGGGAAAGCTCGAACCATCGGGTTCACCCTGAATGAGCTGAGAACCGCTGAATTCCGCGATCGCGCTACCTTCACCATCAGGTGAAAGGAAACTGTCGTGTTTTTCAGCCGTTGATCCGGTCAAGGGATAAAATACGTGGGCGTAATGAGTGGCCCCCTTTTCGATGGCCCAATCTTTAATGGCAGATGCCACTACATCGGCTGTTGAGCAGTCCAGCTTCTCGCCGTCTTCAATCGTCCGGACCAGTTTTTTGTAGATTTCTTTTGGCAAACGTTTTTTCATTACCTTTTTAGAAAACACGTTGTTGTTAAAGAGATCACCTGTTGGGGTTTCCCGAAAATTCATTGGTGACCGGTTGGATGAGTAACCTGTCACTGCAGCGATAGCAGCAGAGCGTGGGGAACTGGGCTTGCTCTGACTCCCATTGTTGGCACCAGGGTAAGTGGTAGGTGAGTCTGAGCTTTGAATTTGCGTGTTCACTTTTTTACCTTTTCTTTGAGCGAAAGAACAACTTACGATTATTATTGGAGGGACCACAGTCGTATGGTTCACACGAGCCATACTTTTTTCTGTGAAATCCGATTGGTATTTTTACAAGCGGTTTGAATAACAGGTTGGGGATCATGGTCATTTGTCTGTCAGAACGTATCGAAACTGACGAGATCACATTGAAAAATGAACCATAAGACTAAGCAAAGCAGAATGTGTGCCAAACAGATTGTTGTTACCCGTTTTACTCAGAACAGAGTGATGACTCCAGCAACAGAGAGTATGAATTGTGAGAGTTTGAGCATTGTTGTTCCAGGATCTGTCAGAGTTTGAGCCATCATTAACGCTGTATCTCAATCAAACTGTTTGTATGCGAAGTTTGAGTCGCTGTTTCCATGCCGGAACTTAAAGTGTGATCAAAGATACTATATGTTTGTGATGGTTGCTGCTGTTTATGGCAGGTTATGCCTTAAAATGCAGCAGTCGGTCAGCAGGCCGAGTTGCTAGATATCGAGAAAAGCTAGTGAATGAAAGGTGTCTGAATCGTCGGGTATTAATCCATATTCTTCTGAAAGTCTGCCTTTCATATGGTCTGGTAGAGCGGGATAAATCACCGGTTGAAAGATCAGTTCTGCAATCTAAAATGACCGCATTCAGATCAGACATGAGAACCAGCTCAATCGGGAATTCAGCATGACAGAAAATCAAAAATCAGAAACAAGTCAACCAGTCGAACCACAAGAAGATGATGCAGTGTCATCTGATACTAAATTACAACCGTTACGCAGCTGGCCTCCGATTTTGTTTCTGATCGGCATACTGGTGACACGGTTTTTAACCCGCGCGATCGAAGTCAACTCGACTCTTATGTTAATGGTGGTCATCTTTGGTCCCATGGTGTTTGGTGGTTTGATTTTATTGTGGTGGCTGTTTGCCAGTCGTGCCACGGTGAAAGAGAAAATCGTGGGAACCGCAGTAGTCGTTTTGGCCGCGATCGCGACGATGTTCCTGATTGACCCTTCGATGAAAGGACCGGCTGTGATGTCAATCACCGTGCCCATGGGGCTGGGGCTGTTTGGACTTGCCGCGGTTCTGGTTTCGAAAATGCTCTCATTTAAGAGAACAGTGATTATCACTGCCTGCTCTGTCATTGGGTTTGGCTTCTCTACTCTGGTGCGCAGTGATGGAATGTGGGGGCATTACGAAATGGATTTAGCGTGGCGCTGGACCCCGAATGCGGAAGACAGTTTTCTGGCAAAAGATAACGGACAGTCCCCGAGTGATTTGAGTCAACTGACAGTCACCGAACTCGACCAGCAACTTACTGATCCCGCGTGGCCTGCATTCCGCGGCAATCAGCGAGATGGCGTACTCAGCGGTGTGACTCTGGCTGACAAATGGACGAATGAAGTTTCGACCCCACTCTGGAAGATCGCCATCGGTCCTGGTTGGTCCTCCTTTGCCATTGCCGGTAACCTGCTTTTCACTCAGGAGCAACGCGGCGATTACGAAGCGATCGTTTGTTATGACGCTCGTTCTGGAAACGAAATCTGGAAGCAACAGATTCAATCTCGATTTTATGAACCGATGGGGGGCGCTGGTCCTCGTGCCACTCCCACACTTGCCGATGGGCAACTTTACGTCATGGGAGCAAAAGGGCACTTAATAAGGCTCGATCCCAAAACGGGGAAAATTGTCTGGCAACAAGACGTTCGTGAAGTTGCTGGTCGAGAACCACCGATGTGGGGGTTCTGCTCTTCGCCTCTTGTCGTTGATTCACTGGTCATTGTTCATGCGGGGGGTAATGGTGATAAAGGCGTTCTGGCATTCGATACCGAAACCGGTGATTTAAAGTGGTCGGCTCCGTCTGGCGATCACTCCTATAGCTCTCCTGTGTTGCTCACTATTGCCGGACAAAGTGTTATTGCGATGTTGACGAACAAAGAACTCAACTTGTTCAATCCAGCCGATGGTACTGTGCTGCTCAATTACGAATGTGCCGTTGATGGCTTTCGCGCATTACAACCTCAGGTGATTGAAGACGATTCCATCCTGATTGCGACCGGAATGGGCAAGGGGGTTCAACGAGTTCGCGTCACAAACACAGATGGTAAATGGGAGGCGGAACAAGTCTGGATTGCCCTCGGTTTGAAACCAGACTTTAGTGACTTTGTGATCCATGAAGGTTACGCTTATGGATTTGACGGCAGCATTTTCTTGTGCTTCGATCTCAAAGACGGGAAACGCAAATGGAAGCGGGGCCGTTACGGAAAAGGTCAGGTTTTGTTACTTGATGATTCCGGGCAGTTGTTAGTGATCAGCGAGCAAGGTGAAGTCGTGTTACTGAAAGCCGATCCCAAAACACATACAGAACTGGCAAGGTTTCAGTCGATCGACGGCAAAACCTGGAATCATCCCGTTTTGCGTGGCGACCAGTTATTCGTCCGCAATGCAGAACAGGCCGCCTCTTTTCGCCTGCCATTGGCAAAATAAAACAACAATCAACGGACGTTATTTTATAGTTTGAATATGAACCTGAGCGAAAGGGCGCTAGCCCTCGGTAGTTCTTTAATAATTTCATCTATCAAATTAAACTCCTTTCAGACATTAGTTTTTATGACTACTTGTGCAATACCGGCGGCTAGCGCCGTACCGCTCAGTTTAAGAGTGATATTTATTTAAAAATCAGATCGGCGATCACTGTCCGATGGTCAGTGTCGACTGAGGTGTTTGCTATAACTCGTACTGGCTGAAATGAATCGTTGATCCAGATTTGGTCGATTCGTAAAAACGGGATGTCGTTGATAATGGTATTTCCCCATCCACTGCCTGCACTCACAAAAGCATCTTGTAGAGACGCTGGTAATTCCGCAAAAATCGGATCGCGAGGATTGGCGTTGAAATCTCCTCCCACAATGACGGGAAGCCCTGTAGGAAGGGCCGCTAATACTTGGGAAAGGTCTTTAACTTCAGCCCGCTGTTTCATGCGGTGATCTCGAAACGCGCGCCAGCACTCCGGATTCCATAAATCAAAGCGGAACGGAGGGGGAGAGAGTCGCAGAGAAGCGACCACCAATTCCTGGCCCGAGGGGAGAGTGATCTTACCTGCGATATAATTCCCTGTCGCGGCTATCAGTTCAATCTCTCCTCGCGTGATCAGGGACGTATCCACGCCGGACAGAAAGACTCCGTTAGCACCCATGAGTTCATTGGTGATTTCTGTCAGTTGATTTTTGTTTGGCGTCTCCTGTAGTAGAATCAGTTCCGGTTCCCATTGCTTTAAGGCGAGAACCGATGTTTTCCTGCCGCTACAGTTTAGCGAAATCACTCGCATGGTGCGCTGTTGCTCTCGGGCGTCAATCCATTCGCGATCTGATGGACTCCCAATGCCTCGCCAGAGACTTAAAGGCGTATCAGCAAAGAAAACCAGAAACAAAAGCCACAAGCAGAGTGTAGCGACCACAGTTCGCTTATTTTTGTTTCTGATCAGAATGAGAGCGAAGCACAAACCACATAAAAACCAGACCCAACTCGGATAAACTGTGACGGCAGCACACGCATCGTATTGTTGTGTATAACAAAGTGTCTGGAATAGCAACAGTAGTAGAGAAAAACCTGTAACAAGTGTCGTCAGAATCCAGGTGGTACGGCTTCGTTTCTCAGGTGGAGTACTTAGTTGGCGATTCGTCATAAGTATTGGGCGAAATGATTTGTATATGCGCAATGTGGCTCGCGGCTCAGGTTTTTATGTGATTCTAACGCTCACTTCGTATTTCCGTCCTACACGAAACACTTCGATCCATGGTTCCGCGTTCTGATAAGTCCTTACGATGAGTCGTTTATTTTGTTGTTCATCGATTGATTCATCGGGCCATCCAATATTCCAGCCACCTAATTGTGCATAAACAGCGGTGTGGGTAAATATATCACGTGGGTTCGCTTCGACCCACCATGCAGAATCATACTCAGACAAAAGCTCACTATCATTAGCCAGTGCTTCCCGAATCGATTTTTTCGCCTTCGTTTCGAGAATTTCCTGGCAAGGAAAGTCCCATGCTTCTTCAGCATATAATGGTCGTTCACCCTTGTTAATTTTCAATGATTGACCTTTATTCAACGTCGCTGTACTTTCAGGACCATAAGGGGCTACATCCACGTCCAGCACGCCATCGGCACAAAGCTTTGGATCAGGATGTTTGCGCATATCGATTCTGAACCATAGGCCGTTTTCCATCTTCGAGGGCAGTTTTGGATTCCAAACGGCAATCGGTTTTTTTGACGTTTTCCCACTTTTTCTTGCTTTCAATAGCAACACTGATTTTGCGACTCGTTCTGCCTCCTCCCAAAGGCCATCCAGGCTCATCCCCGCTGAAGAATCTTGCGATTCAGCAGAAGTCGTGTTGACATTTGAAAGTGAGCGACCTTTCCTGACGGCTTCTTCCATTTCAGGTAAGATTTTCCTTAGGTGAGCTATGATTTCGTCTTTTGTGAAACCTGAAACATCAATACTCAAGGCCTTTGCTGCTTTTTTCAAGTTGCTCGCAGGAATATCAAATTCATAGAGAATGAAATTTAACAAGTGCGGCCCTTGTTTTGTTAACTTGTCAGTTGTTTTTTTACGGTTGGGAAGAACACAGGCGAAGAGCTCTGCTGCTTCATTTATTGTCTCAGCAGGCAATTGATCTAGGAATATTCGATTGAATTCGGGTACAGAATTTATAGCCATTCACCCCTTCCTTATGAGAGTGGTGTCAGTTAAGCATTTAATACAGCTCTTGATCAACGCGAAGAATGTCTTGTTCTAATTATGAGTATTGGTATTTAAAATAGCCAGGAAATTATGGTCGCTACAATCATTGGCTCATATCCAGTATTGAAACAGTTAGATTAATGTTAACACGAGACTTTCCCATCTATTAAGATGTAAATATGGAAAAAAGTGGTTAACTAAGTGAGACGCCTGGGTAGTTTCATTATGACATCAACAATTGTGATTCTTGATGACGAGCTTGATCGACTGGAAGCAATGAACGCTGTCCTGTCTGAAGAACTCTCGCAATACAAGATTGCGATGTTTAAAAATGCGCCTGATATCATTGCCTGGTTACAAGATAGCATATCGTCTGCTGCTCTCATCAGCCTTGATCATGATCTGTTCCCACAATCCGAAGCAGAACCCGACCCTGGAACGGGGCGCGATGTTGCTGATTTTATTGCGACACAGTCTCCCGTTTGCCATGTTATCATCCACACGACAAATTCAATTGCCGCACCTGGAATGGAAATGGTACTCAATGATGCCGGCTGGACAAACTCACGTGTGATGCCATTTAATGATTTGGAATGGGTAACCACATGGTGGATTCGGGAAGTCATCGACCATCTCAAATAATATGGAGGGCTCTAACTTCTTACAATCACTCGTCAAAGTGCGATTTCTTCCGCAGCAGATGATGATAGTGCTGGGCAAAGCGGTGGGATTCGTCGCGCACGTATTGCAGGAGTCTTAAGCCGTACGAGTGGCGGCTGAGGCGGCGGGGTTCGGATTCGCCGGGGACGAAGACTTCTTCTTCGCGTTTGGCGAGGGAAATCGTAAACGGGGGCTCCACACCCAGTTCGTGCATTGCGGACATCGCCGCGCTCAGTTGGCCTTTCCCGCCGTCGATGAGCAGAATATCGGGAAAGCTTTCGCCTTCCTGATGCAGACGACTGATGCGACGGCTGACGACTTCGCGAATCGAGGCGAAATCGTCAATGCCTTTGACGGTGCGAATTTTAAAACGCTTATAACCGTGTTTGAAAGGTAACCCGTCGATGAACTGTACCAGGCTCGCGACTGTTTCACCTCCCTGCAGGTGGGCAATGTCCACGCCTTCGATACGGCGAGGCAATTCAGGGAGTTGGAAGACTTTCTTTAAACCCTGCATCCCTTTTTTCGGGTCAATATAAAATACTTCCGGCTGGGCATGATCTTCTAAATTACCACGCAGGTTTAAGCTGTCCAGCAATTGAATTTCATCCCGCAAGCGGGCCGCCTTCTCATAGAGTTTTTTTTCTGAGGCAGCCTGCATCTCTTTTTTCATCTCATTCAAGAGACGGTCTTTTTTGCCATCCAGAAACAGCTTTAGCTTGTTGATGTCTTTACGATAATCTTCTTTACTGATTCGCAAATTACAGGGAGCCGTGCATTGGTTGATGCTGTGCAGCAGGCAAGGGCGGAACCAGCGCCATTTTTCGTCTCCCTCTTCAATATCCAGTGAGCAGTTTCGGAAGCGGAAAATTTTCTGTAAGACGGTGATTGTGCCTCTGAGTTGTTTGGCGTTGGTAAAGGGGCCATACAGCTTCGTTCCCTTAGTATGTGGCTTGCGTGTGAACTCGACTCGCGGGAAATCTTCACGCGTCGTAATTTCGAGATACGGAAACGTTTTATCGTCCTTGAGTTCGGAATTGAAACGTGGCCTAATATCTTTGATCAGTCGGGCTTCTAGTAGCAGCGCATCGACTTCCGTTTCCGTTTCCAGGAAATCAATGTCAGCGATTTCTGTCACCAGTTCTGCGGTACGGCGGTCAACGGCGGCAGCTTGCGTAAAATAACTTGAAGCGCGGCTTTTCAAGTTGACCGCTTTGCCGATATAAATCACGCGCCCCTGCGCATCTTTCATCAGATAAATACCGGCCGTTGTGGGGAAAGATCGCACTTTTTCCTGAGGTGTCTGCGCACTCTGGTCTGCAGACTCAGGTGCTGGAGATTCATTGCTAGGGAGATTGTCGGTATCAGACACCGAATCAGATTCCTGAAAAACGTCAAACGTATTCTTTGATTTCGCAAGGGCTTCTGAATTATAGAAGATTCGACACGAAATCAGAAGGTGTTATTTTCTTCGATCATCTGTTTGACGACTTCTCGTCGATCCCCCGTTTCTTTCATAATCTCCAATTGTCGCTTGGCTCCAGAATTTTGGATCAAGTCATAGATCCCTTGTAACTCAGTTGTACACTCCAGCTGTTTTGAAGAATCGGAAAGAAGATCAACCAAATGGGTGGTCGAATCCAGTACGGAATAGAGCCGATAACTGTCGCTATTTACCAGGCTGGCGTCAATCCCATAGCGCGTGGCGCGCCATTTATTTTGCTGGACCATCATGGGGTGATGCTGTAGTTGATAAGCGCCTTCATCAATTTCATTGGAGATGGATTTGACGAGACATTGCACTAAAGCGGTCAGAGATAAAACCTGTTCCAGATTAGCGGGCATATCACAAACGCGAATTTCCACAGTACCGAAGTTATGATGCGGACGGATATCCCACCAGATTTCGCGAATCGTATTGATGAAACCAGTACTGATCAAGTGGTTGATCAGCCACGTATATTCACTCCAGTTACGCATGGCGGGAGGTAGTCCGGCTGTGGGTAAGCCTTCCATGATTTTGGAACGATTCGAATGCAGGCCCGTATCCCGATTTTCCCAGAAGGGAGAATTGGAAGAGAGCGAGAGCAGTAAAGGCAAGTGCCTCATCATACGGTCGCAGACCATGACGGCCTTATCGCCTGAATCGACTCCCACATGAATATGCAAACCAAAGGTGACCAGCCTGCGGGCCACATCCTGCATCAGGTCGACCAGCTCGTAGTAGCGTTCATTGACAGTAATTTCCTGATCCCGCCAGGAAGAAAAGGGATGCGTGGCAGCCCAAAACAGTTTGAGCCCCAGTTTGTCTGCGGCTTGAGTGACATCTTTTAGTTTTCCTGTCAGATCGTCACGGACATCCGAAACCGTACGGCAGATTCCCGTGTTGATTTCGAGGTAACTTTGCATTAGTTCCGGTTTGACAGATTGAGCTGTTTCTTCGGGAAGCTGCGCCAATAGCTCTGTAATTGAACTTGAAAGGGCAAATGTTTCCGCATCCACCATCTGGAGTTCGAGTTCTACTCCCAGAGTCGGGTAATCATTTCTTGCAAAAGAAATTGGTCCCATGTGATTAGCCACCTTTTTGAAGAATTTGTGGATTGAGTGAAAGCAGAAGTGCCGTCTGCAGCATGATGCGGCTGCCGATGGCTAGTACGCGTTCATCAATGTCGAAATAAGGAGAATGTAGAAACACCGCTTCCTGATCTGGTCGTGCACAGCCCAGCCGTAACATCGAACCAGGAGCCGAATCCAGATAAATCGAAAAATCTTCCCCCCCCATACTGGGCATGTCGATCTGGCCTACTTGCTGATGTCCCAGCACATCTTTTGCCGATTGTTCAAAAGCAGCGGTTATAATCGAATCATTGACGACTGCCGGCAGGGGGGATTTAAAGAGAACATCAATTCTTGTGCCGGTGCTGAGTGCAATCCCCTGAGCGATGTCTTCGATCGTCTTGTGTAAAACGGAACGAGCATGCTCATTGGTGGAACGCAAGGACCCTCTCAATTCTGCAGTTTCAGGAACGACATTCGGGGCCTGTCCAGCAGCGATTTGCCCAATCGTAAATACAGCTGGCGTGCGCGAATCGATGGATCGGGGGAGATTCTGATAGAGACTCGAGATGAGTTGAGCGGCTGTGGTAATTGGATCATCAACATGATGCGGTCGCGCTGCATGACCTCCCGTTCCGTGGATTTTAAATTGGACTTCATCGCAGAAAGCTGTCATGACACCATAGCGAATATTGGCAGCGCCCGCTTCAATTTCCGGGTCCATATGCAGGCCAATAATGGCATCGACGTCTTCCATGACCCCTTGTTTGACCAGCCAGCGTGCGCCTAAGCAAATTTCTTCAGCAGGCTGAAAAATAAACCGCAAGCGGAGTCCGAATCCCTTCCATTGGTTTTTGAAATATTCGGCGAGTCGATTGACTCCAAGTGCCACTCCTAAAGTGATCGCTGTATGGGCGTCATGTCCACAGAGATGCCCGATACCCGGGTTATGAGAGCAATAATCAACTTCTTTCTGATCTGTAATTCGTAAGGCATCAATGTCGGCACGAATGGCAATCAGAGGCGCATTGGGAGCAATTGTACCCAGAGTCAAGTCTGCGGTGACGCCTACGTCTTTGCGCATAATTTGAGGTTGCAGCCCAATTGCGTTTAATTTTTCCGAGATCAACTGGGATGTTCTTTTCTCTTCACCACTGACTTCGGGAAATTTGTGAAGTGTGCGTCGAATATCGACGAGTGTCGGTTCCAGTTCTTTCAGTTCTATTTCAAGCTGTTTGGAAAACGCTTGATAGAAGGCTCTGATTTCGGCTTGATCCAGAGAAAATGATGCCACTGACAGCTCCCAATGTGTGAGTCACGATCAATAGCGGCTATCATCGATAAGGTCTATTAATCTCAAACTGACTTTAAAATAAATTTGATTATGCTCTTATTTTAGTCATGTTGCGGTTATCATAAAGTCAGAATTGAAAAACTATGAAATTCTAAAAAAAATAATAAGTGGGTTAGTAGACTGAATTGCTTTGTAATGATTGACCGCTTTGAGCATAAGGAATTCGATAGATGAAAGATGTGAACCCAGATCGCCGCAATCTCCTCAAAGGAGCCGTAGCAACTTCATTGGCGTCGCTGGCGGGGACTGTTTCTTTGAACGCATCTCAGTCAGCAGGTGCTGATCCCGATTTGATCCATCGTGAAAACTTGAAAGCAGGGGCCTCGGATTGGCAACTCACACGGGTTCAGCTCGATAAACGGGGGGGATTCCGCTCATCTAAGATCGAAGGGTATTGTTCGAAGCAAAGCGTTGCTGCCGGGGACGAAATTGAGATTATGGTTTCGACACGTCCAGCCCAGGAATTCAAAATCGAAATTTTTCGTACCGGTTATTATGGTGGACGTGGCGCAAGATTGATGCAAAATTTGGGTCCCTTTCAAGGTAAACCTCAGCCTGTACCAAAACCGGGCAAAAAGAATTTACATGAGTGTCATTGGGACGCCGCTGTTTCTTTAACCATTCCTGACGACTGGCCAAGCGGTGTTTATCTGGGTCGGCTTTCAACACTTAAAGATAAAACAGGATATGGCTATTGGCAAAATTATGTCGTCTTTATTGTCAAAGATGATCGTCCTGCCGACATTCTCTTTCAATGTTCTGACAACACCTGGCAGGCTTATAACAAATGGCCAAGTAACTATTCTGTTTATACGCATCCCAAAGGAAATCAAGGTCCCTGGGCTGATGTCAGTTTTGATCGTCCCTATGCCAAGTACGCACAGATTTATGATAACCCGCAATCTCTCGGTTCGGGTGAGTGGCTCTGTTTTGAATTCCCGTTTGCCTACTGGCTGGAAAAGCACGGTTATGATGTGACCTACTGCTCGAATAGTGATATGGTCACCCCAGATCATGGCTTAAAGTGCAAGTCGTTTTTGTCAGTGGGGCACGATGAGTACTGGGACATTAAGCAGTACGAATCTGTCGTCAAGATGCGTGATTCCGGTGTGAACCTGCTCTTCTTTTCCGGTAACTCGGTATGTTGGGTAACGCCACTATTAGAGAGTACCGATGGACGGCCACAGCGGATTATGTTTCGCGGTGGTCCTTACGGCGGAAAGTATAAGTATGCCGAAGCACGTGAACGAGATAATGGACCGTTTCCCCATCGTGGCCCGGATGAAGGTTACTTAATGGGCTCCCGGAATGTGGATCCTGTGAACGGGGGCGGAGACTGGGTATGTGAATTACCCGACCATTGGATGTTTAAAAACACCGGGATGAAAAAAGGTGATTCCATTCCTGGCCTCATCGGTTGGGAATATCATGGCGATCCACCATCTGATATTCCAGGATTAGAAGTCGTCGCGCGAGGTACGGCTCTCCAGGGAGGCGTGAATCCACAGCAATGGACGGCCACGATCTACCCGGGACCCAAAGGGAACTTTGTGTTTAATGCTTCTACAATCTTCTGGTGTCAGGACCTTGCCAGTCCACCCGGTCATATGTTGCCCTGGTCGCACTGGTCCCGACCGCATGGCCCGGATGAACGCGTTCAACAGATCACTCATAATCTGATCCAGCGGGCTATTTCCTGAATTCGCAGTAAAAAAGCCAGCAACCAAATAATGATTGCCGGCTTTGTAATGTCATTCATCGAAGGATGGTTAAAACTCTCTCAAGACGTTTTATGTCTTTTTATCGCTTAGACCAGTATCGCTGTTGTTATCATCCGGTTCATCCTCCGCCAGCAGTTCAATAGCGGTAAGTGTTCTTTGCGTGCAGGCGTCCATGTGAAGTTTCAGCCCCATTAGGGCACCGGTCACCATGACATACACTGCGACTGCAGCTACCCCAATCAATACGGGCAGCGAAAAGGAAAACGCTGCCAGTGTGATATATCCAATCCAACACGTCCCTTCAATAAAGGCAAATCCAACGATTGCCTTTCGAAAATGACGTTCCGATTGTTCGACACTGTCTAGGGCTGATCGACGGATCCTGTCAAATTTTGATGAATTATTCATGTATTCACTCCCAAATCAGAATCTAGTTATGTTGATTTCATTCAGTACTGTGTTGGCCGTCTCGAAAACTCGGGCCTAGTTTTTCGCGCAGTGTTGAAAGACCGTACGAAAGACGAGATTTTGCTGTGCCAATCGAAATCTCGAGAATGTCGGCTACTTCCTGTAAGCTCATCTCGTGTAAGTAGTGCAGGTTCAAGACGGCACTACTTGCCGGCGAAACTTGATCCAACAATTTCATCAGAGCTTCTGCTATTTCTTGATCAGTTAATACAAAATGGGACATCTCTTCCACAGATTCTAATAAGTGTGGGTCTTGGGGCTGTTCAGGCTTGTGACGTTCCCGTCGAAGACTACGAAAAGTTTCCCGGCTTGCGATACGGTAGACCCACGGTCGGAACGCACGTGCATCTTTGATCCAGTAAATCTTTCGAACAACCAGTAGGAACACTTCTTGAAGAATGTCATCTGCCAAATGCTCATTGTTCACTAAATTGACGATGTAACGATAAATGGGCTCCTGAATCGCATTAAGCAACGAATCCAATGCATCAGTGTCTCCGGATTGTGCTCTCAATACCCATTGAGTCTCTTTCCGGCTGCTTTTCATATATTAAACCCCGAAGACATCTGTGGGCCTTTTCTCTTTTGTTTATCTTTTAAAGAGGCATTTTTTGTTCGTAGTGTTCGAAAAAGATATGCGAATATGTGAAAATTTTCTTTGATTTGGAGAATATTTCGCTTCGCGAAATGGGGGTACCGAAAAGCTTATAATCTTAGTCCACAAATACCATCGATGAACTCTGAATGAGAAGGTCTGACGGTTGGGATCGTTCTGTTATTGTATCAGCTTGAATCCTTATCACTCCAACACGCACCTTAATATGAATGCGAATCGAAATTCGGAATGCAAGAGGGTGCCTGCAATGATATTCATCCAGATAGCCGCATGGAGAATTGAGAGCGATGATGAGATTGCCCAGCAAGAATTTGAGAGTGAATGGCGACCCGCGTTGCGTGAATTTTTTTACACTCCCTATGTTAGGGATGTTCGATGTAGACGATTAATGTCGCAGACAAATTCTCGTTTTGAACAATAAATAGTTGGTAGATCGCCTCAATTTTGGATTTAAAAGGCCTATAATCAAATGATAATCGCCGACTTTGTGATGCCATTCATTGAGGGATGATTAAAATTCCTGAGTAGTATAACAAAAAATCCACCCTCAAAATAAATGTAGATGTTGATCACACTCCATTTAATATTGACCTGAAAAGCAAACCTTAATGGTTTATGATTTTGTTATAATACTTTCAAGAAGTGTGGATTCGATTCGGAGATACGCGAGTCGGTTAAGTGTTCAATAATGGCTGCAATGGCACCTTCCCGTTTGCTACCTTTGGCACGCTCAATGCGGCAGTCACGAAATGAAGATGTCAGTGCCGCTGTTTCCGTACGTTCAATGAGACGCTCGAAGAGCGAGGGATCAATATCGAACATACGGCTGTAAATAAAGAGCGTCTGAGGGTTAAAGAGATTAATTGTAGTGACAAGTGCAAAGGAGAGCTGTTGTGCGACCTGGTCTAATTCGGTAGCGACATTGAGTTCGTCTGCCCGAACGAGTTCGATGATCTCTTCAATGTCGAGTTGTCGACCGATGCGATTTGAGACGAGCCTGGCAAGTGCGGTGTCGCTGGCTATCGTTTCCAGGCAACCAACGCGTCCACAGCCGCACAAGATTCCGTCAGGAACCATCGGCAAATGACCGATTTCACCTGCAAACCCGCTTCTTCCTTTGAGCAAGCGGCCTTCAATCAACACGCCTAAACCAATACCTGTGCTGACATCGAGCATCGCGAAGTCGTCAATTCCTCGCGCCAGGCCAGAATTGCTTTCAGCAAGGCAGAGTGCATCGGTTTCCTGTAGCACAACACACGTTAGTCCCAGTCGTTCCGATAGATCCTTCCCAATGCATTGAGTGTTTGTAATCGGGACATTGGGTGAAAGAATGGAACGACCCTCTCGATAATCAAAGAGGCCAGGCAAACTGATACCAACCCCCAATGTTTTGACTCCATCGATCGATTTCAATGTCGTGATGCGATTGATTACCGTTTCCAATAACTCTTCGTAAGTACCAGGGATAGGAAATTCTTGATGCGATCCATCTCGAATCGTACCATCAAGGCCAGTCGTAACAATACGGCAGTGTGGAGAATCGACAACCAGCCCTACCACCTGTGCCGTTTTTTCTGCCAGACGAAGTCTTTTGGCCGGCCGACCACGCATATTCACCGGTGTATCAAATTCCTCAAGCATTCCTGACTTCAAGAGTGAAGAGACTGCTTTGGAAACTGTGGGAGCTGTGACTCCTGAAAGCCGCTTGACTTCAGCTCGAGAACTGGGGCCGTTATCGCGCAAGATGCGCAACACCATACGCTCATTCATCTGGCTGAGTATTTGTGGCTGAGAAGATACGAAAGTGGTCATAAAATTCCTTGAGAAAAAAACTACTACCGTTACCAATTGAAACAAATTTGGATAATCGATTTATTACTACTCAAAGAGGCTCACGATTTTCAACCGTGATGATAACAAACCGTTTCAGGCAAGAATATCATGAATAACCTTCCCTCCGACATCCGTCAAGCTTTCATCTCTCCCCTGATGAAAATAGGTCAGTCGTTCATGGTCTAGCCCCATAATTTGTAGAATTGTAGCGTGGAGATCATGAAGATGGACCTTATTTTCAGCAGCCTCAAAACCGAACTCATCTGTTTTGCCATAGGTTGTTCCAGGTTTGACTCCACCTCCGGCCAGCCACATACTGAACCCATAGGGATTATGATTTCGTCCCGGAGCGTCTTTCCCTTCACTGAATGGCATGCGGCCAAATTCTCCTCCCCAGACAATCAATGTGTCTTCTAACATCCCACGCTGTTCGAGGTCGGTCAAGAGTGCGGCGATCGGTTGATCAACTTCTGCTCCATGTCGACCGTGGTTCTTTTCGATGCTTTCATGTGCGTCCCAGGTTTCTTCGAGATGCCCTCCACCGGAATAGAGTTGAATGAATCGAACGCCTTTTTCCACGAGACGGCGTGCAATGAGACAATTGCGGCCATATTCGTCGGTTGGCTGCTTACCTATACCATACATCTTGAGGGTACTTTCGGTTTCCTGTGATAAGTCGACAGCGTCAGGTGTCGCCGTCTGCATGCGATAGGCGAGTTCGTAGCTATTGATCCGCGCTGCGAGTTCCTGTCCACCAGGTCTGGCGTCGAGATGACGTTGGTTGATTTGTGCCAGGAGGTCAAGCTGTTCGCGTTGGACAGCCTGGGTAATATGGCCGGGACCTTTCAAGTCGAGAATAGGATCACCCTGAGGTCGAAACAGCGTACCCGTATGAGTGGCGGGCATGAATCCACTCGACCAGTTTGGTTGCCCACTAATGGGACCACCTCGCTTGTCCAGAATCACGACATATCCGGGAAGACTTTCATTTTCTGTTCCCAGTCCATAAACACACCAGCTTCCCAGTGATGGTCTTCCAATGAGAGTTTTTCCAGTATTCATTGCAACAAGTGCTGACCCATGAGCATGGCTGTCAGTATGGCAGGAGTTGAGCACACAAAGTTTATCAGCATGCTTGCGGACATTGGGGAAATAGTCTGAGATCAGTAAACCACTTTCACCACCAGGCTGAAATTTCCTCCAGGCTGGCGTCAAGTATCCCACTTTTCGACCACCAGAATTAGTGAATTTTTTGTCTGCTGGGAGTTGCTTTCCGGCAAACTTTTGCAGCTCTGGCTTATAATCAAATGTATCGACTTGTGAGGGCGCACCGTTCATCATCAGAAAGATGCATGCTTTGGCCCGTGGCTTGAGTTGTGGTCTTTTCGCAGCGGCTGGATTTAATGTTCTTTGTGGGCTCTCAGCTAAGGCATATCGTTCGAAGAAGCCATCTTTGCTGAGTAAACTTGTCAGTGCAAGTCCTGCGAAACCGGCACCCATTTCCCAGACAAACTCACGTCGTGATCGGCGGCAGGGAAATAAAACATGATTCGGCATGGCAATTCTCAATCTACGTATAGAAATTCATTCGAGTTCAACAAGACATGACAGAGCGAAGCCAGTGCGAGGACTTTTGGTGTCAGCTGTGGTGTGACTTTGGGTTTTTGAAAAGGGATACCATGACGTCGGCAAATTTCAAATTCGACTAACATTCGCTCGACGTCCGAAAGGGCGCGGGAATAAACGCGAAGCTCTGCGATTCCACCATTCCAAAATTCACCGTTGATATTTCCCTGTTGTCCGATCACCCAGTCTGTCGAGAGATTTCGAGGAGCAAGAGAGTGTGCACGGGATGCTAACTGATGTCCGTTTTGATATACGGCTGACTTTTCCGCTCCGTTGATTGCAGTGATGAGAAACGGCTTCTTCCGGTTCTGGATTGTTCCTGCGTTTGGGAAGTAATCGCTGAATCGGACAGTCTGCTTTGCAGTCAGCCCCAGGAACAGAGATGTTCCTGCATTACCTGCTGCGCCATTCCAATTGGAGAGAATTTCCCGATGCCCGGGAGCCCCTTGATCGTTGACAACAGCGATGATGGTATGCTCCTGTTTTTTAAGCAATGCACCTTGTAAATGCAGAAAACGCCGTTTTCCGTCAAATAGAATGGCCGGATGTCTGTTGCCAAATCCTTCAAGATCCAAAAGTGGTTGGCTGTGAGTTGTTGTCTGCCAGGCGTGATGGTGATGCCCCGATTGATCCCGCCATTCGGAAACTCGACCAGATGAATCGGCGGTAATCCCTTCGTCTGCACGAAGGAGTAGAACCAGCGCTTTTTGCATCTTCTCTAATTGCGGAGCAAGTCCTTTGTTATTTTGAGATTGTGGATGGAGGTGATTTTTCTCAAATCGCTGACGTTGAATCGAAAGGTGCTGCATTGCTAAGCCTGTTTCATCGAGCGATGGCTCTCTCCCGTAAACTTTTCTCCACAATTGCCGAACTTGGATCCGGGGTTCGATATTCTCAGCCGAAATTTTCTGCGCCAGTGCCTCACTTCGAAGATGAGTGAATTGATTATTCAAAAGTGCCAACGATTGTGTGGGAACGGTTGTCACATCGCGTTTCCCACAAGGTTGTGTTGGGTTGCAAAAATCAAAAGTGGTCATCATCGGTGGAAGCAACCCGCGCTTAGCATACATATAAAGACTGCGTCTTTTTTGTTGTTCAGCCGGCGATGCTTGCCAGTCGGCTGACTTTTTTGAAAGTCCTTCAAGCGCTTCAGGGCTGATTGTGGGGTGAAAGCCGGGGCCTCCTAGTTGCAAATCAAGTTCACCCGTTGTTGCTAACATTGAATCTCGTAAGGCTTCCGCGTCAAGACGCCTTCGTTCTGCCCGCCACCAGAGACGGTTTCCCGCATCCTGATCTTGATACTCTGCGAATCTGGGATGCAAAGAGGATTGTCGCCAGGTTCTTGATGTCAGGATTAATTTATGCATTCGTTTTATGGTCCAGCCACCACTGGTGAATTCTGCGGACAGCCAATCCAGGAGGTCTGGGTGAGTAGGCGGATCTGCCAGAAAACCAAAGTTGTTTGGGGAGCGAACAATGCCTTCTCCAAAATGATGCAGCCACAACCGATTCACTAAGACTCTCGCAGTCAGCGGATGATTTGAGTTGGTAATCCAGTGTGCGAGTTGTAATCGTCGGTGAGTCGTTTTTGCTTCCTCTGGGGGAGTGGCGAAGGGGTGTTCCAGTTTTGGAATCATCGACAACGAAGCCGGTATTACTTCTTGTAGAGGATGTTCTCGTTCTCCATTTTTCAGTACATAAAGTGGTGGAGTTTCTGCATTCAGATCAGTCCATCCGAGAACATCTGAAAAACCCAGCTCATCTGTATTGGGGCCTCCCAGCAGCTTGCGGGCGCGCGGTGCAATGGGACCCGCCCAAAATGCGGAGGCCATTCGATAGTAATCTTCCTGAGTGATGGGATCAAATTTGTGTGCGTGACAGCGTGCGCATTTGACAGTCATACCAAGAAACGCCGACGAGGTAGTATGCACCAGATCTTCCAGCCGATCATATTGATAGTCGAGAGGATCGTTGGGTTCATCATTCCAGGTTCCCAAACGAAGGAAACCTGTTGCGATGACCGAACGTTTGCTGCGATTGGGAATTTCATCTCCTGCAAGTTGTTCAACGATAAACTGGTGGTAGGGCAAATCTGAATTGAATGCCTGTACGACCCAGTCACGGTATTTCCACGCGAACGGTTTTTCCTGATCACGTTCATAACCACTCGTATCTGCATAGCGGACGAGATCAAGCCAATAACGAGCCCAGCGTTCTCCGTATTGTGGAGAATCAAGTAATTTGTCGATGACCTTTTCCCAGGCTTGAGGTGAGCTATCATTTACAAAATGCTTGATCTGTGCATTCGTTGGTGGAAGACCAATCAAATTGTAGTACAAGCGTCTTATCAGAGTTCGTTTGTCCGCCAGGGGAGCCGGCGACATCTGTCTTTTTTCCAACCGTGCGAGAATGAAGGCATCAATAGGATTCGTTGGTTGCTGTTGTGATTTCAATCTTGGAATTTTAGGACGTTCAACCGGTTGTAGAGACCACCAGTCTCGCCCGGCGCGTATTTCTGTCGTTCGTTCGAACAAATCTAATGTTCGCCCTTGAGGCCAAGGCGCGCCTGATGCAATCCAGCTTTCGAGTAGTTTGATTTCCTCTGCCGGCAATTTTTGCGGACGTCCCTGTTTTTCGGGAGGCATTTCTCCATCATGAACTCTTTGGAGCAGGGAACTCGTTTCCGCTGTGTCAAAATCAACGACTGCCCCGGAGTCTCCCCCTTTGAGCAAACCTGACCGAGAGATGAGGGACAAGTTCCCGGAGGGATTGTGCCCCTGGTGACACTCGACACAACGTTTAATCAATAAGGGAGCAATCTTTGTTTCAAAATCAGGTGGTCCCTCAGCGGCTTTTGTTAGGGTAGCTGGGCATAAAACGAGCAGACTCATAAAGAGCAGCAGTGAAGCGAATCGCGAATGCATCGTGTGTACTTTCGGTTGATTCAAAAACACGGATTTTCTGTTGAATCTATTCAGTCTACACGACAATTTTATTTTGTCAACGCCGTTTACAAAACAAGGTTGATTTCTGATGACTACGTTGAATGGAAACCGTTTTCTTGTTTATCTTTTGCTTACTAGAAATCGAACGAATGTTCGACCAATGTGTTTATTATGAGGCCTGATGTCCCGTTGTTATCACTCCGTGTATTAGGATCTGAACAAACCGAGAGAGGTTGACGGGTAGAGGTGAACTGAGAAAAGCCGTTTTGTTTTTGTGAGGGACAGAAGGCGTTCTAGAAACAGAAAATTTTGTAGAGAGTACGTATCCTGAATGTCGCATCAGTGCGCTATATTGCTTTTTAGTATTTCTGTGATTGATTGGCTTATTGGTCAAGCTTCTGAATACGAGTGTTATGCCGACCTTCTTCGAAGGGAGTGCTCAGCCAGATGTCAATGATTTCGTAAACATCCTCAATGGAAATCATGCGCTCGCCTAACGAAATCATATTCGCATTATTATGCATGCGGGCTAAACGGGCAGATTTTTCATTCCAGCAGACGGCACAGCGAATTCCCTTGATTCGATTTGCGGCCATGGCTTCACCATTCCCCGAACCGCCCAGCACAATCCCTCGTTCGAACTTCCCTTCAGCAACGGCTTTTGCTGCTGGAAAGATAAAGTCTGGATAATCAACCGACTCTGTGGAATCAGTCCCCAGATCTTCAACTTGATATCCTTTTTTTGTGAGGCGATCGATGATGCGTCGTTTATACCGATATCCGGCA